>CAZILB010000067.1:0-1200 GCA_964539925.1 uncultured Syntrophobacter sp.
GGGGGTGGTCCTTTGCGCGCTCCATGGGTTCTACATTTTGATGATTGGTTTTACTAGGCGGCGCGACGGGGTGTCAAGTGAGCGGAGGTTTAGAGTCTAGAGTCTAATGTCTGGGGGTTAACTCAAACTCAGAACGCTAGACGCCGGACGTTGGACGCCGAACCGCGTTGCAGCGCTGGACAAGGATGCGGGAAAACGGATAGAAGGAATTTTGCGTTGACGAGAGGGAGCCGATAATGAAGGTGTTGATTACCGGTGGTCTGGGAGTCAATGGCGCAGTCACCGCCCGATTGATGGTCCAAGACGGTCTGCGGCCGGTGTTGATGGACAATCGAATGGATCTGACCTTGATGGGCGACATCAAGGACCGGGTCGATATCATCATCGGCGATATCTGCGATCAGGCCGCGCTCGAAAAAGCCGTGGACGATTTCGGCGTGACCCATATCGCGCATCTCGCGGCGCTGATGCCCGAGCCCGCCGAAGCGAATCCGCGCCTGGGAGTGAAGGTCGGCGCCGACGGCACGATCAACGTCCTCGAAGTCGCGCGCGCGAAAAATATCAAACGAGTGGTGTTCACCAGTTCCAAGGCGGCCTACGGCGAGATCACCGGCGAATGCGCGCCGCCGACCTGCAAGCCTGTGCGCGAGGACTATCCAAGGCGGCCGGCGGATCTCTACGGCTCGATTAAAGTCTGCTGCGAGGAGCTGGGACGCTATTATCGGGAAACCTACGGCATCGAGTTTATTGTCCTGCGCTTCGTGTCGATCTACGGACCGGGGAAGGAAGCGCGCCACGGCCCGCTGTCTTTTTATGGCCAGCTGATCGAGAAAGCGCGGGAGGGCGCCAAGTGGGTGATCCCGCAGGGCGGCGACCAGCTCAACGACGCGGTTTACGTCGGCGACGTGGGACGGTCGATTTATCTGGCGCTGAAAGCGCCGGCGCCGAGCGAGTGGATTTTCAACATCGGCACGGGTAGAGCGTCGACGCCGAGAGAGTTTCTCAACGCGGCGGCGAAGCTTTACCCCGATCACCGCATCGAGCTGGGGCCGGGTCCGAGCAAGCTCGGCCGGAGCAAACAGAGCTACTGTGTCTTCGACATTTCCGCGGCGGAGCGAAGCCTGGGTTACGAGCCCGCCTACGATGTCGAGCGCGGCGTGCGCGACTACGTGGCGACACTGGAAAGGCTGGGGCGATAGC
>CAZILB010000067.1:1300-19721 GCA_964539925.1 uncultured Syntrophobacter sp.
GTCGAGCGCGGCGTGCGCGACTACGTGGCGACACTGGAAAGGCTGGGGCGATAGCAAAAGACGCAACTCACCACGAAGACGCGAAGGACACGAAGTTCCCCCTCCTTCTTCCTCCCCCGCAATCGGGGGAGGAAAGAGGTGGGGGCGATCCTTCGTGGCCTTTGTGCTTCCGTGGTAAAGATTCCGTCTTGATAATACTGGCGATTTCGTAATCACAACGACGGAGGAACTATGGCAGAGACACCTAAAGGCGGGCCCGAAGTCTGGGCGGCGGGGATCGGGCGCAAGAGCAACGCGCAGTACGGCTCGGACTTGATGGCCGAGATGTTGCGCGAGCTGGGTATCAAATACATCGCGCTCAATCCCGGCGCGAGCTATCGGGGTTTGCACGACTCGCTGGTCAACTTCGAGTCCGAGAAGGGGCCGCAGATGATCATGTGCACGCACGAGGAAATCGCGGTGGCCATCGCCAACGGCTACGCGCGCGCCACCGGCGATATCATGGCGACGGGACTGCACAACATCGTCGGTTTGCAGCACGCCAGCATGGCGATCTTCAACGCGTGGTGCGACCGCACGCCGATCTTGAATCTCGGCGGCGGTGGGCCCCAGGACACCACCAATCGTCGCTCCACGGACTGGGTGCACACGGCCAACGTGCAGGGCCTGGCGGTGCGCGAGTACGTGAAGTTCGACGATCAGCCGAACACGGTGGACGCGGTGGCCGAATCTTTCTTGAAGGCCTACCGCATCGCCATGACCGAGCCGCGCGGGCCGGTTTACATTTGTCTCGACTCCGACGTGCAAGAAGCGAAGATTGACAAACCGATGGTGGTGCCGCACGCGCAATTCTTCCGGCCGCCGCCGGGACCGGGTGCCAATCCCGAAGCGCTGCGCAACGCGTCACGGCTGCTTGCAGAAGCCCAATGGCCGGTGATCGTCGCCGGCGAGCTTGGCCGCAATCCCAAATCTCTACCGCCGATGTTGGACCTGGCGGAAGCCCTGGGCGCGCCGGTGGTCGATGCCGATGGCCGCTACGCTTTCCCGAGCACTCATGTCTTGAACCTCACCAACGCGCGCGAGGACGCGCTGCGCGGCGCCGATGTGGTCTTGGCGCTCGATGTTCCAAGTCTCGGGGTGCCGCTGGGGCCGTCGGTGCGCGAGCGCGGCAACTTCGCGCCGATCATATCGCCGAGCTGCAAGGTCATCCATATCACGCTGCTCGATCTCGAGCGGCAGAGCTGGGTGAGCGACAACATGTGGCTCCTGCCGGTGCATGTGCCGATGGCGGCGGACACCGCGGTGGTGCTGCCGCAGTTGCTCGAGCAGGTGCGCGAGCGCTTGGGCGCCAACAAGGATTCGGCGAGGCTAGTGCAAGAACGGCGCGCGAAAGTGGAAGCGATCCATCGCGAGACGCGTACGAAGAGCCGCGAGTGGATCGAAAAAACCTGGAACGATAAGCCGATCTCGCAGGCGCGCTTTTTCAGCGAGATTAATAAACGAGTCGAAGGCCGGCCCTGGGCACTGGTGTCGTCGCATGGGCGGCGCTGGCGGGAAGTGATCGAAGTTACCGAGCCCGCCCACGGCATGGGCGGTGGGCGTGGCGGGGGCGTGGGC
Organism: uncultured Syntrophobacter sp.; assembly: GCA_964539925.1. Classification (GTDB taxonomy): domain Bacteria; phylum Desulfobacterota; class Binatia; order UBA9968; family UBA9968; genus DP-20. Next base: position 2,918 of record CAZILB010000067.1, read on the forward strand.
TACGGCCTGCCGTCGTCCATCGGGTCCGCGCTGGGATTCAAGGACAGCGGCCGGTTGTGCGTGAGCATCCTCGGCGACGGAGATTTTCTGATGACGTCCAATTCCTTGTGGACGGCGGCGAAGTACCAGATTCCGCTTCTAGTCGTGGTGCTTAACAACCGGTCCTACTATAACGACGAAGAGCACCAGGAACGGATGGCGCGCGCCCGGCAACGGCCGATAGAAAGAAAAGGCATCGGCATACGCATCGAGGAGCCGGCGCCGGATTTGGCGACCATCTCGCGCGGCTTGCACGTCGATGCTTTTGGTCCGATCAGCGAGCCCGGTGAACTCGGGCAGGCTCTGGACAAAGCGATCGCCATCGTCGAGAGCGGCAAACCGGCGGTGGTGGACGTGGTTACGCAGCCGCGGTAACCGCGGCCGGCGGGGAACAACGACGGCGGCATGCGCCGGCTTCAAGGCCGTGGGTTCCGAGCCCCCAACGGATTCGGCGATGACCCAGGTGGACGGATTTGGAGGGACGCCAAAAGGACGCCGGCTATCGGCTCAGCAGCCTGCGCCGGCGATTTTCGATGTCGAGATCGATCTGGCGCGATCTTTCGTTGGCGAAGTCGAGCTTCTGGCGTTCCTGAGCCAGCAGCTCCCGTTCCTTGCTCAAAAGACGCCTTTCTTCGGCCAGTTTCTGCCTTTCGACGGCGATCTTTTGCTCGTGTTCGAGCAATTCGATCCACAATCGCGACTGGTCGATCATGGGGCTGCGCGGATGCTCCGTAATCAGGGTTTTAAAGGACCGGATGGCGCGGGCCGGATCCCTCCGAGGGTTTGAAGGGTGCGCCAGGATGGCTCCGCTCCGAAATAGGCCCCGGTCCCGGGCGATCCGTCCGCGGCGCATTGCCTCTTGATTTGCCTTCAATTCGGCCTCGAAGTTCATCGGCGTTTCCCGGCTTATTTCCGTCCGATCCGAGGCGGGCGGTTGCGGAGACGAGCCGATGGCGCCGCAGGCGGCGAGCACCCACGGGGCCGCCAGTAGGGCCAGAGCGTAAAGCGCGGCGGGCCACCGCCCCGTTGTTAACGCTACCCGGTTCCCGGGCGTGAATGATTTCATGGCTCAATGGCCTTTCCGCATCGTCGGATGCATTGAAGACAGGCGGCGGCTCAACATCTTCAGAGCGTCCACGGCCGACATGAACCGGCGTTGGAGGGCGGGCTGCAACCGCGTCAGAGGGCCTGGCGGAAGCACGGACGGCTCTTGTTTCGCGGCGCCGGCGTCCTCGGGGTCGACGCCGACGGCGCTCCGTTTCAGCCGCTCCGGCGCGGACGCGAGGCGGCCGCTGAATTTGAGGGCGAGCGAGATGCCGAGGAACAGCGCGCCCAGCGTCGCCAGGAGCGCGATTTTTCGCGCGGCCCCGGCGGCCCGATCGATGCCGTCGAGCTTGTCATGCAGATCCGTCCGCAGCTGGGCTTTCATGCGATCGAGCTCGGCCAGCGCGCTTTCCAGGACTTTGTCCCGTTCCTGCTGGTAACGGCTTTCGGCGTAAGGCTGGGCCGCCCGGACGTATTTGACCTCGCGCTCGAACAATTCATGATAGCGGGCGTGCAGCCGCTCGATGCGCGAAAGCGAGTCGAGGATCGGCTCGGTCTGCGCTAATGACTTCAGGGCGCCGAAGTATTGAAAGAAATCGGTCTTGAACTGGCGCGTTTGCTCGTGGCGGTCCTCCTTGTGAGTGATGAGGTATTTGCCGCCGTAGCGGGCCTGGGAAAGAAAGGCTTCCGTCAAGGCTTCCTGGTAATTGATCATTCGGTGGTCCGTATCCAAGGCGGATCGGGCGGAGCTGGCGAGAGTCCCGAGCTGGACGACGGCATAGATGCAAGCGGCGACCGACAGGGACAGAATCGCCGTCTGGGCGAGCACGAGGCGCCAAAAAAGTGGGATTGTCATAATTTTTCTCCGCCTAGATCGGATAAGTCGCCGCCGAGTCGGGTCGGGCTCCGCCGGTCTGGAGCGGTATGCTCCCGCGCCGGACCGGAAGCCGCACGCAAAACAGCGATCCCCGGCCGACCTCGCTGCGCAATTCGATCGTACCTCCGAGCAGATCGACGAAATGTTTGACGATGTAGAGCCCCAGTCCGGCTCCGGAATGGTTGCGCGTGGTGGCGCTGTCGATCTGGCGAAACTTGTCGAAAACAAACCGCTGCAGCTCCGTCGGTATGCCGGGGCCGGTATCGGCGACGGCGAGCTGCAGCGTGTTGCCGTTGTCCGCCATATGGGCCGATACCGTAACCGAGCCGGCCTCGGTGAATTTGACCGCGTTGTTGATGAGGTTTGCCAGGATCTGCTTGAGTTTGACGCGGTCGCTGACGATGACCGGCAGGCGGGGGCCGAAGTCCCAGCGCATCTCGAGCGTATTGTTCACCGGCAAGGCGTAGTCGGATTTGGTTTCGCAGAGAAATTCGTCGAGGTCTATGGGATCGGCCTGGAGGGTCACCGAGCCGCTTTCGATCTTCGTAATTTCGAGGATGCCGTTGATCAGGGACAGCAGGTGGCTCGCCTGAGTCCGGATTTTTTCCGTGCCGCGCTCCTGCTCGGAATTGATCGCGCCGAAGGCGCCCATCTTCAACGCCTCGGAGTAGTTCATGATAATGTTGAGCGGAGTCCGCAGCTCATGGGACATCACGCCGAGGAATTCATCCTTGATCTTGTTCGATTGCGCCAGCTCCAGGGTCTGTTCGACGGTTTGCTCGAAGAGGCGCGAGTTGTAGATCGCGATGGCCGCCTCGTTGACCAGGGCGTTGAGAAAACTCATTTCCTCCGGGGTGAATTCGTGCTCCAGCCGGCTGTAAAACGACAGGACACCCAGAGGCTCTCCCTTGGCGATCAAGGGAAAACCGAGATAGGAAGTCCAGGGCTGCCGCGAAAAAAGCTCGTTGTGCGCCGTGCGCGGATCGGTGCGGGCGTTCGCGATGGCCACGGGAGTCTGCTGTTTGAGCACGAGCTGCGCCAGAGAGGGCTCGGAGGCGATGTCTCCTTCCGTCGGATCGGCGTCCCTGGGTCCGCGGTAGGCGATGGTTTCGAGGTTGCGGGTGCGGGCGTTGATCCAGCTGACGCCGACGGCGAAGGAGGGGAAAAGCGCCGACACATGTTCGAGCAGGGTGCTCAGGACGCTGGCGAGATCGAGGGTCGAGGTGATGCCGCGGTTGAGCTCGTGGAGGGTCTCCTGCTGCTGGCGGTGGCGGGAGATCTGCCGCGCGGCTTTGACGGTTTCCGCTTCCCGTTTCTCCAAAGCCTCGGCGAGGTGATCGAACGCGCCCGCCAGTTGGCCGAGCTCGCTGCGGTCGTAGGTCAGGGTGGTCCGGGCGCCCAGATCCCCATCGGCAACCCGTTGAGTCGCCGCGACGATGTCGCGGATGCGGCGCAGCACCAGAAGGCCGGTGCCCAACCACGTGGAGCCCAGAATGATCGCCGCGATCATCCCCAAAGCCAGCAGGTTCTGGGCAAGGATTTTTCCAGTTTTGTCGAATAGGACCGCCGCCGGCAGATCCACCACGGCATAGACCGGCTGTCCGGCGACGGGAGTTTTCAGCCGGCTGAACGCGAACAGCCGGCGGATTCCGTCCGGTCCCGCGGCCTCGAGGGTTCTTTCCGCGCTCGGAAGAACGGCGCGCATGGACGCGTCGTCGGACGCCAGCGTTTCTCCAATCCAGTCGATCCCGTCCGGATGTCGCAGCAGCACTCTGCCGTCGGCGCTTACCAGGGTGAACGACGCGCCGGGATACAGGTGGTTGTCCACGGCGGTAAAGTTGATCCATGAGACGTCCAGGGCCGCCGAGACGACCGCCCGCACGGCGCCGGACTGCTCCAGCACCGGATAACTCACGTCCCAGAGCACCTTCGCTGCGGCGGGATGCCGGCGTATTTCGCCTACCGCGAAGTCAAACCGCTCGATGCTGCGAAGGTGATGTTGACCTCTAGTATTCGCCAGGGATTTGTCCGCCTCCAGGGCCGTGCATAGGGGGTTGCCGCCGCGGTCGGCCACCGCCAGATCAGCGTAGCGAGGTTCCAGCAGTCCGGCCAGAAGGCTGCGGCAGGCGGCTCGATCCTTGCCGCGAGCCTGCGGCAGGCGGGCGATGGTGACGAGGAACTGGTGGGCGTTTTCCAACGTGCGGTCTTGTTCGGAGGCGATGACTCGCGCCGCCACCAGGGCATTTTGTTTGATTTGTGCGGCCGTCAATTCCCGATGTTTGGCCGCCGTATCGAGGATTAGGGCGATCGCCGGCACCATCGCCGTGACGATGAGAAGCATCAACCGCGATCTCAAGCTGAATATCGAGCTCGACATAGTCTTCCGCGTTCCGGCGAAGCGAGGAGCAAGCCGTATGCCACGGGGCAAATTTGTGAGTTACGGGAGGTTCAACGGGCTTGCAGGCGCGTGCGCACGATGATCGATGACACGCGGCGGCTACAGATTGCCACGGACGCCACATTTTTACGGAATCGCGGACTTGCATTCCTGCTTTCGCTTTCGGGAGCTTGACGGGAATTGCGTCAAGGCGATAGAGTCGCCGGAAAGCGGCGGTGAAAAGAGAAACAACGAACGAATAGCCGGATCGTGGTGGAGAGGTCCGTCCGGTCGTGAAGGCCTCGGTGTGGAGAGGATCGGCCAGGAACGCCGTCGAGCGCCGGAGTAGGCGCTTCGCGGGAGGGCGCATGAACAAGCTGATAGCGGATAATCTGAGGGCAGTGTTGAAGCGCGAAGGGTTGGAGCCGAAGCCGGGGGACCTGGAAGAGTTCTCCCGGATCATCGAGCTTTATATGGAGAACTTGAAGCAGCTCCACTCGGTGAATCTCGGCGCGGAGGAGCTGGGGCCGGTGTTTCGGCCGGAGTGGACGGGGAAGTGAAATCAAAAGCAGATCCTTCACTCCGCTCAGGATGACAGCGACGGGTGTTCGAGCGTGGGTGTCATTTCGAGCGCAGCGAGAAATCTTTTTCCGTAAGATTTTTACCGCAGAAATGTTGGACAAAACGAATTCAGAATGTTTCTCGCGCCAAGACGCCAATCACGCAAAGAAAGGTTCTCGGTTAATTGCCGTTACCTTCGCGCCCTTTGCGTTCTTTGCGCGAGTCATCTCTTTTCCGACTTTGCAATGCAAAACTCAATCGAGAAATTCAAGTATGTTTGGTTAGACTCTCGGCTCAGATGGGAAGGAGGCTGTCATGGCCGTCGCTGAAAAGCCGCTTTATTATTTGTCGATCCATGAAGCGCAGCAGCTGATCAAAGAGCGCAAACTCTCGCCGGTCGAATTGACCCGCGCCGTGCTCGATCGCATTCAAGCCGTGGACGACAAGCTGCACGCCTATATCAATTTGAAGGCCGACAGCGCGCTGGCCGAGGCGCGCGCGGCCGAGGCGGATATTCAAAAAGGCAACTGGCGCGGGCCGATGCATGGCATCCCAGTCGCCGTGAAGGACCAGTTGGACGTGGAGGGTGCGCCGGCGCGCATTCGCCAGTTCACCCAAGGTGTCGGCGACGCTACCGCCGTGCGCAAGCTGCGCGACGCCGGGGCGGTGATGATGGGCAAGCTGCATATGAGCAGCATGCCGGACGCCGATCTCCCCGTGCCGCGCAATCCGTGGAACACTGAGCATATCACCGGCGGTTCGAGCACAGGGTCCGGTGCCGCGGTGGCGGGGGGTCTTTGTCTCGGCTCCCTCGGCGAGGATACGGCTGGCTCGATTCGTAATCCGTCGGCGTTTTGCGGCCTCGCGGGACTTAAGGGAACCTACGGGAGGGTGAGCCGCTACGGTTTGGCACCGCTCAGCTGGTCGCTGGATCACTGCGGGCCGATGGCGCGGGTGGTGGAAGATCTGGCACATATGCTCAACGCGATTGCCGGCTACGATCCAAAGGATCCGACTTCGAGCCACATGCCGGTCGTCGACTACACGAGTGCGCTCAACGAAAACGTCAAAGGCATGACGATCGGCGTGCCGCGCGCTTACATCGACGAGTGCGCGCCGCGCACCGCGCCGATAGTGCTGAAGCGGGTGGAAGAGGCGATCGGCGAACTTAAATCATTGGGCGCCCGGGTGGAAGAAGTGAAGGTGCCGACGCTTCATCTCGCGACCATCGCGAATGCGGTAATCTATTACAACGAGTTTTGGGCGGCGCATAAAAGCGATGCGGCAACGGTGTTGAAAACCGGCGCGGCACAACGGCGCGCGCGGATTTACCTCGGCCTGCTCACAGGCTCGGCGGACTACATTCAGGCGCAGCGAATCCGCAGCCGCTGCCGGGCCGAGCTGGCGGAGGTATTTCAAAGAGTCGGTTGTCTTGCGCTGCCTAACCAGGCGGGGCCGGCCCCCCTGGTCAAGGACGTGGGTCCCATCGACACTTTGTTCAAGCATGTGGTGCCCGAGTATCACGGCCCGTTCAATTTGACCGGCCTGCCGACCCTGTCGGTGCCCTGCGGCTTTTCCGAAGACAATTTGCCGATCGCGTTGCAACTCGTCGGCAAACCGTTCGACGAGGTGACGGTGCTGCGCGCGGGATACACCTATCAGCAGCATATGAAGTGGTATGAGAGGAGGCCGCCCGTATAGGCAACAGGCATCAGACAAAAGAGAACCCGTCGGAGTTCAAGGGTTCAAGGTTCAAAAGTTCAAGGTTTTTTCGGTCACGGACGTTCAAGTCGTTCAAATCGTTCAAAACGTTTTCAAGAGGGAAAGGAATATCGATCATGGAGATACAGAGAATTAATCCGCGGGAATGGAATTGCAGCGCGGCTGTGATTGGCGATCTGGTTTTTTTGAGCGGCACGGTGGCCGACGACAAGTCGCTCGAGATGAAGGGGCAGACAGCTCAAGTGCTCAAGAAAATCGACGCCGTGCTCGAAAAAGCGGGAACGAACAAATCGCGCATCTTGAGCGCGACCGTTTACATGGCCGATGCCAGCCTCAAAGACGAAATGAACGAAGCCTGGATGGCCTGGGTTGATCGCGCGAATTTACCGACGCGCACGGCCGTCGGCGCGGTGCTCACGCCTGGAACATTGGTGGAGATCACTGTGTGCGCGGCGAAATGATCATTTTGATGTGTTTCGGTATTTCTCCACAATCTTTTTGATTCCTGCGCAAATTTTTTCCCTGCAAATTGAAATTTCGAGGGGCGTTTATGCGCGCTGAGCGGGGTTGGATTACCGTTTGCTATTCTTGCGTGTTTGAATTAAGAGTGCTGGCGCAAAATCAATGACTATTGTGGAGCAAACGGGAAGTTGTAAAATAAATTTACACTTTTGTGAGCGATAAACCACAGAGGACTGAAAGCCTATGCCTGAGCAGCTATTGACCCTAGAACAGGTCGCCGAATATCTAAACGTCGACAAGTTTACGGTTTATCGCTTACTGTCGGAAAAAGAGCTGCCTGCCTTCAAGGTCGGCAACCAGTGGCGTTTCAAGAGGAGATTGATCGAGAATTGGCTGCTCAAAAACTCCAATCTGCAGAAAAAACGATCAAACTAACAGACAGTTACATAGTTTAATCTCGAAATTAGATTAACGTTTTAGGGTCCGAACTAGCCGCCACTCAGACCGTAGAACCGTTCCGCGTTCAGATAGCGAACCGCGTCTTTGTCTGCCTGCGTGAGCCGTTGGTTTTCATCGAGCTCTTCGAGCTCCGCCTTGCAAGTGTCGTTATTGACCTCGTGCGGGAAGTCCGAGGAGAAGATAAACGGCTTGTTGCCGACCACGCTGACGGCGAAGGGTAGTGTTAGCTCGTCGCCTTCGACGCCCACGAAAATCCGCCCTTCGTCGACATGGCGCCTGATGTAGTCAGTGATCGACTCCTTATCGCGCAGTTTTAAAAAGCGCCCGCGCGGATCGTACTGCACATGGCTGTTCCATGAGCGTTCGAAACGTTCGATGCAGTTGACGAACCAGCCGGAGCCGGCTTCCATAAAGCCGAAGCGGGCCTTGGGATAGCGGTCGAAGACGCCGTTGAAAAGAATCCCGGCGAAGTTGACCATCTGGCCAAAGGGATGGCCGAGGGCGTTCACCGGCGCGTAGGGGGACATGTCGTCCAGGCCCATGTGATCGTGCACGCCGCCGTGAATGCCGAGGCAGCACTCCAGCCGATCGGCTTCCTCGTAGACCGGCCAATAGCGGTCGTCGCCGAGATGGTTTTGCATGCCCATGACGCCTGTGCTCGGCAGCATGGCGCCGCAGAAGCCCAGATCCTTGACGATGCGGCGGAGTTCCTTTACCGCTTCCTGCGGCTCTTGCAGCGGGATCAATCCCAGCGCCTGAAAGCGGCTGCTTTTGGTCAGATACTCGTCGCGCATCCACTCGTTGTAGGCGCGCGCCAGCTCGATAGCCCAGTCCAGACTGACTACCCGGCCGAAGGACAAACCGTTGGTGGGGTAGAGCACCGCGCTGGTGAGACCCACATCTTCCATGAAATCAATCCAGCCCTCGCGTCCGACCTTGGCAAAGGCCCCGGGAGGCAGAAAATGGGCGTTGGCGGCGTGCAGGTGGTCGTTGGGCGGGTAGGGGCCGCGGGCAGAGCCGAAGCGCTCGCGAAATTGCTGCGGCATGCGCGCCGCGATCGCCGAGTGATCCTCCACCACGTGGCCGTCGCCGTCGATGATTTTGTGCTTTTTGTCGCTCATTGTTCAAGTCCTCAGATTGTCGTACCGCATCAACTCGCAGGGGCGGGTTTGAAACCCGCCCCTATATGGCAGGGCTATTCCCATCACTGGGTCAACTGATAAAACCTCTGCGCGTTACCGAAGAGAATCGCGTCCTTGTCCGCCGCGCCAAGCTGCGGGTTCTCGCGCAGCTCTTCGAGTTCGTGCTTGCAGGTCTCGGCATCGACCTCGTGCGGATAATCGGTGGAGAACACGAAAGGCTTGTTGCCGGCGATGCGCACCGCCTCGGCGATGCTCAGCTCTTCGCCCTCGCAGCCTACGAAGATGCGGTCTTCATCGATATGGCGAAGAATATAGTCGATGATCTTCTCGCCCTTTTTGAGCTGGAGGAATCGGCCGCGCGGATCGTACTGGATATGGCTTTCCCAGGAGCCGGTGAAGCGTTCCATGCAGGTGAGCAACCAGGCGCAGCCCGCTTCCATAAAGCCGATGCGGAGTCCCGGGAACTTGTCGAAGACCCCGTTAAAGATAATACCGGCGAAGCCGATCATCTGGCTCATCGGGTGTCCGAGCGCGTTGGCGACGGCATAGGGGCTCATGTCGTCCATCAAGAGATTTTCGTGGGAGCCGCCGTGAATGGCGATGGCGCAGCCGAGCCGCTCGGCTTCGCCGTAGATCGGCCAATATTTCTGCGAACCCAGGTGCGGCATGTTGACGCCCGTGGATGGGAGCATGGCGCCGGAGAAGCCCAAGTCGCGGACGATGCGGCGCAACTCGATCACCGCTTCCGCAGGCTCTTGCAGCGGGATCAGCCCCATCGCTTTGAATCGCGGGCTTTTTGAAAGATAAGCATCGTAGATCCAATTGTTGTAGGCGCGGGCCAGCTCGATGGCCCAGTCCCGGCTGACGATCTTGCCGAAGGCGAGCCCCGCGCTGGTGTAGAGCACGGTGGTACCGATGCCGACGTCTTCGAGAAACAGCTCCCAACCTTCGCGCCCGACGTTGGCAAACGCGCCCTTCGGCGTGTAATGGCGGTTGGCGGAATGCAAATGGTCGATGGGCGGAAACGGGTTTTTACCGCGCGCCTCCGAAAAGCTCCGCCCGACATATTCTTCGGGCATGTATTTGACGATGCTCGCGATGTCTTCGACCACATGGCCGTCGCCGTCGATGATCTTGCGTTCTGTCGCTGTGCTCATAAGTTCTCCGTGGAAATCGTGCTTGAGAGACTTTCTCTGTTACCGACTTCTTTATACCGAATGCGCCGCAACGTCCAGCAGGTTGGTGGTTCAGTCACGGAAAGATCTCTCACTTCGTTCGAGGTGACACATCCGTTACTTTACATTCCGAGCGGAAGCGAGGAATCTTTCCCAACGATAGAATTCGCGGCGAGCTTAAAGTGAACCACTCCGCCAGGAGCGATGCCCGAATCATGCGTGAAAAACGACGAGGCCTCTCGGCAATTTGCCGAGAGGCCTCGCAAAGCGTTGAACTTTTGAACCTTGAACCTTGAACGAGATCGTTACGCGCTCTTCCTCACTTCCTGTTTGGCGAGCGGGTATTTCTCGCACAAGACTTTCCAATAGGCGGCGATTTTTTTACTGTTGTCTGTGACTTCCTGCGGAATGATGCGCCAGGGCGCGCGCAGCGGCCCGGCGGTGCAGTAACCGGCTTCGTTGACCGACAATTTGAAGACGTTTTCGCGCCAGGAAAGATTACCGATGTTCGGTCCGACCTTGCCGACGCCGTCGAGATCGAGGCAGATTTGCTTCGCCGTGTCCCAATCTTGGGCGAGGCAGGCTTCGCGCAAAGCCACCACCGGCGAGGGACCCATCCACACGTTGAACGACCAGCAGCCCGCCGCGCCGAGCTGATAATAAGGAAACATCTGGGTCTGATTGACGAAGATGCTCATCTTGCCCCTGGTGATATGGCACAGCTCGACGAACTGGAGCGGCGTGCGGTGCGAATCCTTCATGGCGACGATATTCGATTTTTCGGTGATCCGTTTGAACGCCCCGACGGGGATCGTCACGCGATGATGAGTCGGGTTGTGATAGATCATCACGCCCATCTTCGGCACCGCGTCGGCCACGTCGTGATAGAATTGCACCGCGTTGTCCACGGTGGCTTGATAGTAAAAGGGCACGCCGAGCAGCACCCCGTCGGCTCCCGCGTCCTGGGCGAACTTCGCCTGGCGAATCGCCTCGCGCGGATTCAAATTAGTGCAACCGATAAACAGGGGCACGCGTTTTTTCACCGCCGCCACCGTCGCCTCGATGAGTTTTTTGTGCTCATCCCAGAGCAGCGTATGAAACTCGCCGAAACTCCCGGTTGTCGTCAGCACGTTGACTCCGCCCTCGCGAATAATTTTATCGACGGTCCGCGCCAGCTCATCGGTATCGACCGTATCCACCGCATCGATCCGGTCCCCGTCCTCTGTTGTAAACGCCGGCATCATCCCCATGATGCCTTTTAAATCGTTGGATGTAACCATTGAGTGCTCCTTGGTTGGACTTTGCCGGATTCTCTAATAGGTGCTCGCAGGAGTCAAGGCAAGTTTGATCCGGGTTTGCGGCATGAAGGGCCAACGATTACAATGAGCCGTGGATTTCGAGCTGGTGCTCCGTACTCTCATCACTGAGTTTTCACGTCTCAAAATCCGCTACGCGGCGATCGGCGGTTTCGCCCTGGGTGTGTTGGGGGTCCCCCGGCAGACCATGGACTTGGACTTCCTGATCCATCGGGACGATCTCGAAAAACTCGACGGCGCTCTGGCGGCTCTCGGTTACCGCAGCGATTTTCATTCGGAAAACGTCTCTCAGTATCGGCATCCCGACGCCGCCTGGGGCTCGGTAGATTTTATTCACGCCTTCCGGACCGTTTCACTTGCGATGCTCGAACGCGCGAAGGATTATCCGGCGGTTGGCGGCAATCAAGCATTGCGAACGTTACAGCCGGAAGATGTGATCGGTCTGAAGGTTCAGGCGATGTGCAATGACCCGGAGCGTAAGGTGCTGGAGCAAAACGATATCGAAAGACTCATGGGCCGTTATGGCAGACAGCTTGATTGGGTCCGGATTCAAGAGTATTACGATGTCTTCGGTCTCTCCGAGGAAGCGAAAATACTAAGGGAGCGGTTCGATCGTGCTGAGTGAAGAAGAAAAGCGGGAACTGAGAGAGATGGCCGCGTCGGCAAGTTTGCGCGAGGAGTTTCGGATGCTGCGAAAAAACTCTCAGGCGATCGAGCGATGGATCGGCGTTGACGAGCTGGCGCACTGGTTGACGGTGATGGCGCGGGTCTGTCCGGGGGAGCCGAAGCGGCGGCGGTCCATACCCTTTCTTGATGCAAGGTTGTGATTTACTGCGGCGCGCCGGATAAAAGCAGATCCTTCGCTGGGCGCTCAGGATGACCGCGGGGGATGGCTCGTATGCGGCGCAGTCTCTCACGGCGATAAACCGCGGTACCGAGAGACGATATGGGGGGCTGTAAATCGGAAATCGATTCTTGTTCAAGCAAATCGCCGAATTCAAGAAAAAATTCTACCCGCCGCACCCATATGCCATGATTGCGCCATGAAGCACGCCAGAACCTCAGCGCTAATTTGTCTAGCCATACTGTACGGCTGCGCCGCCGGGAGCGTCAGTCCGGGGCCGACGCTTTTGACGGGGATCAAACAGTACGAAGCCGAGATGCTGCACTATGGCAACGCCAACCAGCGTTGGCCGGAGCGGCAGCGGGCGGCTGGCGCGCTGAAGACGGTGATTTTGGTGACGCTGGGCGGGTCGCGGGAATTCTATCGCCTGGTAGATATCGATCTCAAACGCCGGGAGTACTTGATCACCATGCGGGAGACCTCTTTGCGTCCCGACCGGCTGCAAGAGATGAACACCGAACTCGCCCGGATGGCCGAAGAGGCAAACCGGCTCAAGCCCATCGTTCAGGCGCAGATGGCGGCCATCCCTGCGCCGCCGGAGGGACATCGCGTCGAGGCGATTGCGACTCAAGGGCTTTTGAAGCTGGCGCTTGACTCGCTTTTCTCGACGAATAGCGCGCGCGGTCTGGACGCGCCGTCGACCACCATCGACCAGCATAGGGTCACCGACCTGGGCGCTTTCTCGACAGTGAGGGCGCCGGGCGGCCAGGTTTTTCGCTGCGCGCTTTTCGGCGTCGAAGACGAGGGCGCGGGGATGCGGTGCGAAGCGATTAAATGAAGTGAGCAGGAGGCCGTGAGCGGCGAGCAGTTTCCAGAAATCCGAGAGCCAACACTCATCCCCAAGATTGGTAACCGTCTGACCCATTCGAGCAGCGATTATTTTTGTCGTCCGCAACCGGCGCTCTTCCCAAAGTCATCCTGCGCCGAAGGCGAAGGTTCTGCTTGTTTCCGAGGCCCGCTGAATTTGAGTTTGAACCGATCAATGCCTCTGCAGATATCTCGTCGTAAACTCCCCAGGACGACATCGTCGGCGTAGACGACTCTGCTGCGCGACGCGAACCGGAGCGCTCCCGCCGCCCAACTTTCTTATAGCGTGCGGAACGATCGTGTTTTGACGATCAGGTAGACCGGTGTCCCGACGTCGAGGGCTAGACGTATCACCGCACCGGCGGTGAGCCGCACGCAGAATTCTTCTCCCGCGTCCACGTTGACCAGGGCTTCCCCGTCAATCATCTCGATGGTACGAACCTTGCCCGGCAAGATATTTCCGGCCGATATACCTTCGGGACGCCGGGTGGCGATGAGAATGTCATCGGCGCTGACGCGAATTTGAAATATGGGCGGGCCCGGTAGTGCGCGGTAGGGGATGAAAATCTCCGCGCCGGATGGCAGCCGCACCCGCGATTGCCCCGCTGATGGATCCGATTCGATAAACGTAACAGTGAAAATGTTTTCCAGTTCTTCCTCGGGAATCGCCATAAGTGCGCGCCCCGAAATCAGCACCTCTTTGGGTATGCCCTGAGCAACCAGGCCTCCTTGGCGGATCATCAAGACCCAATCCGCCAAGGCCAGCACTTCGGCTGTATTGTGCGTGACGTAGATCATCGGGATGGCGAACTCGTCGCGAACACGGGCCAGATAAGGGAGAATGCGCTCTTTCAACCCGACATCAAGCGCCGCCAGGGGTTCGTCGAGCAGAAGCAGTTGAGGGCGGGAAAGAATCGCTCGGGCAAGGGCGACTCGCTGGGCTTCGCCGCCGGACAGCTGCGGGATGGCTCTCTCGGCAAGATGGCCGATCTGCAGAACGTCGAGCACATGCTCGATCGCGATGTTTTTGGAAGGGGTTTGGCCGGCCCGTTCAGCGCCGAAGAGAATGTTTCCGCGCACGGAAAGGTGCGGGAACAGCGCGCCTTCCTGCGGCACGTAACCGATACCGCGCCGCCGCGGCGGCAGATTGACGCCGCGCGCGGATGAAAAGACGGTGTGCCCCTCGATTTGAATCTCTCCGTTGACGATCGGGCGCAGACCGGCGATGGCGTCGAGCAGAGTGGTTTTGCCGGCGCCCGACGGGCCGAAGATCGCCGTAACTTTGGCGTCGATCGAGACGTTGATGTCAAGGTCGAAATTCGCCAGGGGTATCCGACAGCGCAGCAGCATTTTACGTCTTTCTTTCCGAGCGGAGCAGCCATTCCGACGACCAGACGAAAATAAACGCAAGGGCGACGGTGATGCCGAGCAAGGTGAACGCTTCGGGCTCCTTGCCCAATTGTATGAAATTATAGATCGCCAACGACAGCGTCTGGGTCTCGCCGGGGATATTGCCGGCCAATAAAATGGTTGCGCCGAATTCGCCGAGCGCCCGCGAAAAAGCGAGCAGCGCGCCGGCGACAATGCCCTTGTACGCGAGCGGGATCGTGACGACGAAGAATACCCTCAAGGGGGACGCGCCGAGAGTTGCGGCGATCTGTTCGAGCCGCGGATTCACTTCCGCAAACGAAGTCCGCACGGAGCGGACGAGCAGCGGAAAGGACATGACCGACATGGCGATGAGCACGCCTTTCCAGTTGAAGACGATCTCGATGCCGCGCTCGTAGAGCCACTGTCCGAGCGGGCTGCGCCGGCCGAAGATTTTGAGCAGGATCAATCCGGTAGATACCGGCGGCATGACCAGGGGCAGCAAAACGATGGTTTCCAGAACGCTCTTGAGCGGCCACTGCTTGCGCGCAAACAACCATGCCAGAGCGATGCCGAACGGAAGGATCAGCGCCGTGGCGGCCAAGCCGACACCGAGAGAAAACAGAGTGATCTGCCAGGTCTCAAGCGAGAAGATCACGAACGGACCAAGTCCTGCGGCTCAGTGCAACACAACAAAGCCGTGCTTCTTGAACAGGTTTTTACCGGCGGCGCTCGAAAGATAATTCACAAAATCCCGCGCGACCCCTTTTTGTTTCGATTCCCTGACAACCGCCAGCGGATACGTGATCCTGGGGCCTTTTTCGAGGGGCACCTCGTAGACGATTCTCACTTTCTTGGAAATGGCTGCGTCGGTCTTGTAAACGAATCCCGCTTCAACGTTACCGGATGCGACGGAAGCCAGGGTTGCGCGGACATCCTGAACCGGTACAACCTTCGGCTTGATCTGATCCCACAATCCTTCGCCCGTAAGATACTTGCTGCTGTAAACGCCCACCGGAACGAACGATGGCTCGGCGAGGGCGATTCGCTTTATGTCTGCCTTCAATAAATCCCTGGGTGACGATAGGGTTAGCCTGGAGTCCGCCGGCACGATGATCACCAACTGATTTGAGAGCAGGTTCTTGCGCGTGCCGGGTTCGAGCCTTCCCTTCCTGTCGAGGTTGTCCATCTGCGGCAGGTCCGCGGAAAAGAAAATGTCCGCCGGCGCACCCTGGTCGATCTGCCGAGCGAGACCGCTGGAAGGCCCAAAGTTGAATCTAATCCTATGTTTCGACTGCGACTGATAGACTCCGCTGATTTCCGTCAGAATATCGCTCAGGCTCGCCGCTGCCGAAACGAGGATTTCATCAGCGCGGGCCGGCGACGGCATAAGAGAACTTAAGGCTGTGGCGTATAAAAAAAGGACGAGTGCCTTGATGGCGGTGCCGGTTTTCATTTCAAGGTTTCGCGACATCGGCGACCAGTTTCCCGGTGTCGCGCGTGTCGTAGCCGCCGAGCGCTTCGAGCTCGTCGCGGAAGGGTTTACTGACGATCGTATCGAGCAGTGCTTTCAAGCCTGTCGATGTCTCATGGTAGTCTTTGGGGATGATCAGGTCGTAGCGCTCGCGGCGCAGGGGCACGAAGTCGAGACCTGCGATGGACGCGACGGCGCGCACGCCGATGCCGGCGTCGGCCAGGCCCACTTTGATTCGCGCCGCCACCTCGAGGTGAGACAAAACTTCGTCGCCGTAGCCCATGACGCGCTTGGGGTTGATTGCGCCGGCCCGCATCCGCGTATCGAGAAGACGGCGCGCGCCCGAACCTTTCTCGCGGTTGACGATGCGGACATTGGGCTTCGCGAGATCCGCGGCGTCGCGAATCTTTTTTGGGTTGCCCTGGCGGACGATAAAACCTTCTTCCCAGTGGGCGAAGGTGACGACGATAAAGTCCATGTCGCCGATGATCGTTTTTAGATCGGGCAGTTCCCAACCGTCCGATGTTTCTTCGGCGAGGTGGATGCCCGCTGCGTGAATCTCGCCGCGCTTGAGCGCGCTCAGTGCCAGGCTGCTGCCCATCAAACAGGGGACGAGTTTCTCGTGGTCATATCTGCCGACAAATTGCGCGGCTAAAAACATCGCCGGATCGCAGCCGCCGACGACGATCTTGCGGCGCACCTCCTCGCGGTCCTTGAGCAGCTTGACCTTCACGCGCGACTCGTCGGGGCTCGACTCGACGATCAAACCGTCTGCCGTGGCGCTCAGGCTGGCCAGCTCGCCCAGCCCCTGAAGCGGACGAACCAGCACGCGGCGGCCAATCTGCGTCACCTGCGCGCGCACCGCGGCGCCGCTTTTCGGCAGGGAGCCGAGCAGCTCACCTTCGATGATTTCCCCGCCTTGCTTGAGGCTGAACAAGTCTTCGACGCGGCAATGAAGCGCCCGCGCGAGCTGAAGGGCGACCGAGGTGGCAGGGGAGTATTGATTGGACTCGACCGCAGCCACCGCCTGCCGGGTGATGCCCGCCATGTCGGCGAGCTGCTTCTGCGAGAGTCCCT
>CAZILB010000068.1:0-19456 GCA_964539925.1 uncultured Syntrophobacter sp.
TCTTCCTTAAGGGTCGGTATAAGAGTTTTGCTCCAACGCATAACTTGGTTTGACTAACTCTAGCTGTTATCGCAATCCGTTATCCGCAGCGCGTGCTGCGAGAATTCTATGTCACCACGAAGATCCCAGCATGTCCTGAGCGAGGTCGCAGCAAGGTGGGGGCGACCTTCGTGTACTTCGTACTACCATGCCTCAAAATTTTCTCGGCTCACGCAAATTTTCCGGCGCTCTTAGCTATCAGAAACAGGGGAAATTTTCGCGCCAAGCACGCTAAGCACGCAAAGGCCACCCAATCCCAGGCCCCAGGAAAGTTAATCTCTTAACTTGGCGGTCTTTGCGAGCTTTGCGCGAGATAATCCGATTTGGTTGCGGCTTTGCCGCTCTGGGCCTCCGTGGTGAATCCTGCTTTTCCCTTTTCGGTTACGGCTGTGCCGCGCGGGGTCCTTCGTGGTGAAGTTTCTATTTCACATCGGTTGCGGCTTCACCCCGGTGGGTCTAACAGAAACCCCAGAGTGGCGAGAAATTCCTCAGGCTTCCGCCGCGGCGGCCATGGCCTTTTCGGCGGTTTTTTCCGCGGCGAATCTTTCCACTTCTTCCATCAAAGCGGTGACGATTTCGGCTTCAGGAACCTTGCGGATGACTTGGCCGCGCTTGAAGATGAGACCGATTCCCTTGCCGCCGGCAACACCGAGGTCGGCCGCCCGCGCTTCGCCCGGCCCGTTGACCTCGCAGCCCATCACCGCCACGTGGATGTTTAGATTGCTGTAGGGCAGCATCTTTTCTTCAACTTTTCTCGCCAACCCGACAAGATCCACATCGGCTCGGCCGCAGGAAGGACAAGCGACAAAGGTGAGTCCTTCTTTTTTGAGCTTCAGAGCTTTGAGTACCTCGCTGCCGACGCGTACCTCTTCGACGGGATCGGCCGCGAGCGACACTCGAATCGTGTCGCCGATGCCCTCTGCCAGTAGCGCGCCCAGCCCGACCGCGGATTTGATCGTGCCAACGCCCGGGGTGCCGGCCTCGGTCACCCCCAAGTGAAATGCGTAGTCCACTTTGTCGGCGAGCATCCGGTAGGCCTCGATCATCATCAGCGGATCCGATGCCTTGAGGGAGATTTTGATTTCTTGATAACCGATATCCTCGAGAATGCGGACGTGGCGCAGGCCGCTTTCCACCATGCCTTGGGCCGTCGGTCCGTTGTATTTTTCCAAAAGGTCTTTCTCCAGCGAGCCGGCGTTGACACCGATACGGATCGGGATCTTGCGCTCGGAGGCGGCCTTGACCACTTCCTCAACGTGCCTGCGGGCGCCGATGTTGCCGGGATTGAGACGCAGGCCATCTACACCCTGCTCGATGGCGATCAGCGCCAATTTGTAATTGAAGTGAATATCCGCGACCAGCGGAATGCGGATTTTATTCTTGATCTCCGCGAGCTTATCCGCCGCTTCCCGAACCGGCACGGCGCAGCGCACGATCTCGCAGCCTGCGGCTTCGAGGTCCCAGATTTGCTGCACCGTCGCGCGCACATCCCGCGTGTCGGTCTTGGTCATCGACTGGACGGTGATCGGCGCATCGCCGCCGACTTTTACTTTGCCGAGCTGAATCTGCCTGGTTTTACGGCGCAGAATCATGATTTCACTATAGTGAACGGCTCCCCGCGGGTCAACCAAGAGTAATCGCGGTACGGAACAACCGGGGCGGAGGCCGCCGAACGCTCGCGCTTGACTCCTTACCCTTGTTTTCCGTGCCCTACTCTTCGTCGTCCTCCGAGGCGTGCGCCGCCGTGGGCTTCGTCTGTGGCTTGCGCGGTTTGGTTTCGGGTCGTTCTTGCTCCGGCGGGTGAGCCTCTTCCTTCGATTTCCGGTCGCCCTCCGGAATGATCAGCAATCGGCGATAAGCGCCCTGGCCGAGGCTCTTGGTGGTCACCCAGGGATCGTCCTGCAAGACGGCATGAACCACTCGACGATCGGCGGCACTTAGGGCATCGATGATGACGGTCTTGCGTTGCCGCTTGGCTTTTTCTCCCATCCTGAGCGCCAAGTCTTCCAGGGATCTTCGCTGGCGCTCGCGGTAATTCTCGATATCAACGACAATATGCGGTCCGTCGCTTCCCTCGCGCTCGCCGGCAATCCGCGTCACCAGATATTGCAATGCTTCTAGGGTCTGCCCTTTGCGACCGATTAAAAGTCCGCTATTGTCCGCGGTTATCTGAAGCACTATTTCCGTGCCGTTGAGCGCGGTTTTTTCCTCCACCGACGCCGCAAACCCCATCAATCGCAGGGTTTCTGTCAGGACGGCTGTGGCTTTTTCGGCGGTTACCAGGGGGGGCGGCGCCACCGCTGTAGACTCCGCCGCCGGCACTTCCAGTTCGAAGCTTTTCAGATCGATCGCCGACCCGCGAAGCGCCGCGCGGATCTTGGCTTTCTGCGCACCAAATCCGAGAATCCCTTTGCGCCCTTCGGCGAGGATATCGACGGTGATTTTTTCGCGACCGACCCCGAGCAATCGGAGCGCATTTTCAATTGCCTCATCGATGGTATTGCCTTCGGTCTCCACCGATTCCATAAATCGACCCTTTCTGAAGCCTCGCCTATCCCGACTGGCGGTTGATCCAATATTGCTGGCCGATGCTGAGAACATTGTTAACCAGCCAGTAAACCGTCAACCCGGCGGGAAATGAAACGAACAAGAAGGTAAAAAGCAAAGGCATCAACATCATCAACCGTCTCTGCATGGGATCGCCGGCCATGGGCATCATCCATTGTTGCAGGAACATGCTCGCGCCCATGAGTATGGTCAAAACCGGGACTCCGAGCTGCCAGCCGGCGAGCTCGAAAGGCAGGGATTCCCAATCGGGACGCGACAAATCCTTCACCCATAGAAAGGGCGCGTGACGCAGCTCGATGGGCGTGCTCAAGGCGTTGTAAAGACCGATGAATACCGGGAACTGGAGCACCATCGGCAGGCAACCTCCGAGCGGATTGACTCCGTGGCGCCGGTACATTTCCATGATTTCTTTATTGAGTTTTTCCCGGTCATCCTTGTAGCGCTCGCGAAGTTTCTCCATCTGCGGCTGGAGCTTTTGCATTGCCTTCATCGACATGAAACTCTTGTGCGTGAGCGGCGCCAACAAGATCTTGATGATCACTGTCAAAAGAATGATATCGAGGCCGTAGCTCCCCGTGAAGCCATGGAAAAAATGAAGCACGTAGAGCAAAGGTTTCGAGATAAAACCGAAGTAGCCGAAATCGATGACCCGCTCCATGCTGCGACCCACGGCGTTGAGGATGTCCAGCTCCTTTGGGCCGATGAATATCGTGTAGCGGTCACGCGGTGATTGGCCGCCGGTGGCGACGACCAGCGCGGTGCCGCTCTGGCGCACGGAGATTTTTCGCTGCGCACCATTCTCGGGGAGCAAACCGAAGTAGAAGTAGGTATGGCCGAAACCGGCCCAGGAAACTTCGCCGTTGACATCCAGCCCCTTCGCTGCCTCGGATGCCGACTCGCGTGTGATCTTGCTGTTGACGAGCGCGAGGAAGCCCTCGAAGGGCGCGGCGTAATTGACCGTTGTGTGGTCGCTCTTTTCCGTGAGCATGACCTCCGGGATCGGCGCCGTGCCTTCGGCGGCGGTGACCTGAACCTCCAATTGAATCGGGTAAGCCGAACCCGAAAAGCTAAAAGTTTTGGTGATCACGGCGCCGTCCGGCGCCGTCCCCTGAAAAACCAATGTCGCTTTCGCGTCTCCCCTCAAGACAACATCGCGGCCTTGAACCGTGTACACCAGCGCGCTGTCATCGAACGGCGTGGGCGTCTGCCAGCGCACCCCCAACGGCAGCGGGATCCCTGGCGCCGCTTGGACCATCTCGTAGGGTGGACTCTCCAGACTAACGGAGGTGCGATAATGTTTGAACTTAAAGCTTTTGAGGCGCGCGCCGCGGCTGGTGAGAATGGCCACGTAGTTGTCGGTTTCGACTCTCACATCGCGGGCGATTTGGGCCGACGGCAGGGCTGGCGGCGGAGCCGGCGGCACCGTCCCGGGGACGGCAGCCGGGGGCGCAACTTGCTTTGCCGCGTCCTCTTCGACGGGAGCGGAACCCGGGATCATCGGCCCGTAATAGCGACTGACCCACTCCTGGTAGATCACCAGCACCAGAATGGAAAGAGCTATGCCTATTATTGCGCGCTTATCCATGGAAGAAAATTTACCTTAGCGGATCGTAACCGCCGGGATGCCAGGGGTGGCAGCGGGCGAGGCGACCGAGGCCATAGGCCATACCCCGCAACACACCGAACTGTTGAATCGCCTCCTGCGTGTAAACCGAACAACTGGGATAGAATCGGCATGCCGGCGGCAATAAGGGGGAGATCAATCTGCGATAACCCATCAGGATGAAAATCAAAGCGGTACGCATCGTGACACTCACGCTTTACGCTGCCGGCCTGACTGCCTCAACGCTCGCTCCAATTCCTCGCCGGCGCTCTTCGTCGAAATCCCGGCCGCGCCGGTTCTGGCGATGACCAGGAAATCACGGGACGGCGTCAGACCGGAACGGCAACGGCGAAAAACCTCCCGCACGAGCCGTTTAATTCGGTTGCGCGTCACCGAGTTACCCACCTTGCCACTTACTGTTATCCCTAACCGGCATTGGCCTCGGTCATTGGGCTCGCTGATCACGACGAAATTTACGGATGGATGCCTGCGTCCGGCGCGCGACAGCTTTAAGAACTCGGGGCGTTTTCTCAGGCGGACCGATTTCGGAAACTTTTCCCTGCCCCCCGACGACATTTCCAGTTGCTTAGGTGCGGGCGCGCTTCGGCGGCACGTTCACCGTCAATCTCTTTCGCCCCTTGGCGCGGCGCCGCTTGAGCACTTTACGCCCGCCGGGAGTCTCCATGCGGACGAGAAAACCGTGGGTGCGCTTTCTTCGAATATTGCTCGGCTGATAGGTTCGCTTCATAAGATAAATACTCCCTGAGGCCGTGTACACGGCCAAGTTTTTATATCAATCATACCGTCCGGGTGTTGTCAATTTTAACTCAGCTCCGGTTTCAACGAACGCTGCATGAGATCGCGCACCGCGTCGGCCGGATTTTTGCCAGCGTATAGAACCTGGTCCATCTGTTCGACGATGGGCATCTCAACATTAAGCCGGCGCGCCAAAGCGCATACAGAGCGGGTGTTGCGCACGCCTTCGGCGATGGAGCGCGTGGATCGTATGATTTCCTGCAAACTCCTGCCGCCGGCGATCTCCAAGCCGACCTTGCGATTTCGGCTCAATTCTCCGGTACAAGTGAGCACCAGATCGCCCAAACCCGGCAGGCCGGCAAGGGTCAACGGGTCGGCGCCCATGAGCACCGTCAAGCGGGTCATTTCCGCCAGACCGCGGGTGATCAACGCGGCTCTGGCGTTTTGCCCCAAACCCAAACCGTCGCTGACCCCCGCGGCAATCGCAATGACGTTCTTCACCACGCCGCCCATCTGCACGCCGATCACATCCGTCGATGTATAGACGCGCAGAAAGGGCGTGCTTAGGCTCTCCTGCGCCGCTCGGGCGACGGCTTCATCGCAAGCGGCTACTGTGAGAGCGGCAGGCATTCGGCGCGCCACTTCGCAGGCGAAAGTTGGACCGGATAAAAAAGCATGGCGGCTTTTGCTTTCCGGGCCAAAGATTTCTTCGAACAGCTCGCCCATCGTGAACAAGCTTCCTTCTTCAATGCCCTTGGTGCCGCAAATCAGCATCGTGTGCCGATCCACCCGGCCGGAGATTTCGCCGAACACTTCGCGTACCGCGTGGGACGGCACGGCGCATATGACGATGGCCTTTTCGGCCACGACGGATTCCAGGGAAGGGGTAACGTCGATATTGGCCGGCAAGTTGATTCCCGGGAGATAACTGCGATTCTCGCGATACTCGGTCAATTCGCGGTAGCTCGCCTCGCTGTGACACCACAACGACACCCCGGCGCCTTTGTCCGCCAGCAGCTTGGCAAGCGCCGTACCCCAGGCGCCGGCGCCGACGATCCCTATGGATTGAGACAACATGAAAAGTAAGCCGAAGCCGGCGCCGCTTTATGCGCGCCGGCTCATGACATGAAAGAAGTTCAGCTCGGCGCGCCGAGACTATTGCCCCTGACCCTCGCCTTCGGCCTCTTCCTCTTCTTCCTTTTCCGCCAGACGCGCCAACGAGACCACCCGTTCGCCTTCTTCCAGTTCGATCAGCCGCACGCCCTGGGTGTTGCGGCCAATGATGCGGATATCTTTAATGCGCATGCGAATGATCTTGCCTTTGTTGGAAATCAACATGAGCTGGTCGTCTTCGGTGACTTGCTGAACACCCACCACCCGGCCGGTCCTGTCGGTCGTCTTCATGGTGATGATGCCCTTGCCGCCGCGCGACTGCAGACGGTACTCATCCATCTCGGTGCGCTTGCCGTAGCCGCCTTCGGAAACGGTCAGAATATTGAAGCCCAGTGTGAGTATTTCCATGCTGACGACCTTGTCGCCCTCGTCAAGTCTCATGCCGACGACGCCGAAGGTGCCGCGGCCGGTGGGCCGCACCTGTTCTTCCTTGAAGCGGATCGACTGGCCCTCCGCCGTGGAGAGAATAATTTCCTGCTGCCCGTCGGTGAGCCGCACGCCGATGACTTCGTCGCCGTCTTCGAGACCGATGGCGCGGATGCCGGAAGGGCGCGGATTGGCGTAGGCCATCAACTCGGTTTTTTTGATCAATCCGTTCTTGGTGGCAAAGATGATATAGCGGCCTTCCTGAAACTCCTTCACCGACAGAAACGCCGAGACTCTTTCACCGGCTTCGAGCTTGAGCAGATTGACGATAGGTTTTCCCCGTGCCGCCCGGCTCGCCTGGGGCAGCTCGTGCACTTTGATCCAATAAACTTTACCGACGGTGGTGAAAAACAGAATGTAGGAGTGCATCGATGCGATGAACAGGTACTCGACAAAGTCTTCTTCCTTGGTCGTCGTGCCGATCTTGCCCTTGCCGCCGCGCCGCTGCGCCCGGTAGAGCGAAACCGGGTTGCGCTTGATGTAGCCGTCGTGAGAGATCGTCACCGCCATGTCTTCATCGACGATCATGTCTTCGATGGAGATGTCTTCCGAGCGCTCGACGATTTGCGTGCGCCGTTCGTCGCCGTAATTCTTTTTTATTTCCTTCATCTCCTCGACGATAATTTTATAGATTTCCTTTTCGTCGGCGAGGATCGACCTGAGCCTGGCGATGAGCGCGACGGTATCCCGATGTTCTTCCATGATCTTGTCGCGCTCCAGGCCGGTCAGGCGCTGCAAACGCAGGTCGAGGATCGCCTGGGCCTGAATCTCGCTCAGGCCGAAGTCCGTCATCAGGCCGTCCTTGGCAACCTTCGGATCCTGAGCATTGCGGATCAACGCGATCACCGCGTCCAGGTTGTCCAGGGCGATGCGGTAGCCTTCTAAAATATGCAGCCGCTCTTCGGCCTTGCGCAGATCGTAGGCCGTGCGCCGGGTCACCACCTCTTTGCGGTGATCCAGGAAGCATTTCAGCGCTTCTTTGAGGTTCAGCAGCTTCGGCTTGCCATCGACGATGGCCAGCATGTTCATGCCGAAAGAGTCCTGCAGCTGGGTATGTTTGTGCAATTGGTTGATGATGATCTCGGCCACCGCGTCGCGTTTGAGCTCGACGACGATGCGCATGCCGTCACGGTCCGATTCGTCGCGCAAGTCGCCGATGCCTTCGATTTTTTTGTCGTTGACCAATTCGGCGATTTGCTCGATCAGCCGCTTCTTATTCACCATGTAGGGAATTTCACTGATGATGATCTGCTCTTTGCCCGTGCGCTTGACCGTCTCAGTGAAGGCTTTGCCGCGCATCTGCACGATGCCCTTGCCTTCATGGTAGGCCTGAAGGATTGGCTCTCGGCCATGAATAAAACCGCCGGTGGGAAAATCCGGACCGGGAATATGCCGCATCAGCTGCTTGATCGTAATCTCGGGATTCTCGACCATGGCGATCAAGGCGTCTATCACTTCAGTCAAATTATGCGGCGGGATATTCGTCGCCATGCCGACGGCGATGCCCGCCGAGCCGTTGATCAGCAGGTTGGGAATCTTCGACGGCAGAACCGCAGGCTCCTTGAGCGAGTCGTCGTAGTTGGCGATGAAATCGACGGTCTCTTTTTCGATGTCGGCGAGCATTTCCTCGGCCAGCGGCGTCATGCGGATTTCGGTGTAACGCATCGCCGCTGGATTATCGCCATCGATGGAGCCGAAATTTCCCTGGCCGTCGACCAGCGGGTAGCGCAGGTTAAAGTCCTGCGCCATGCGCACAATGGTGTCGTAGATCGCCGTGTCGCCATGGGGGTGATACTTACCCATGATATCGCCGACCAGACGGGCCGATTTCTTATACGGCTTATCGGAGGTATTGCTGGCGTCGTACATGGCGTAAAGAACCCGGCGATGCACCGGCTTGAGGCCGTCGCGCACATCGGGTAAAGCCCGGCTGATGATGACGCTCATGGCGTAGGCCATGAACGACTCACGCATTTCTTCTTCGATGTAAACCGGGATTTTTTGCGACTTTAAAGTGGCTTCCATGAGTTATTCGCTTGCCGGAGTGTTTCGACGATCTTCTTGGTTAAAACGACTGGAACGATTGAAACTTTTGGAACGGCTGGAACCTTTATTCTAAATATCCAAATTTTTAACCGTGAGCGCATGCTCTTCGATGAATTTGCGGCGCGGCTCGACCTCGTCGCCCATCAAGGTCGAGAAGATCTCGTCTGCTTCCACCGCGTCTTCGATACGCACCTGCAAAAGCATGCGAGTTTCCGGATTCATCGTGGTGGCCCAGAGCTGCTCCGGATTCATCTCGCCCAAACCTTTGTATCGTTGAATATATTGGCCCTTTTTGCCGCCTTCCATCACGTACGCAAGAATTTCGGTGAGAGACTTTAACGGCGTCTTGTTGTCGCCATCTTCCATCACGTAGGGCGGCAAACCGATTACGGAAAGCTCCGCGAAGAGTTTCTTAATTTCCCTGTATTCCGGACTGGTCAGGAACTCGCGATCAATCGTGGTTTGATAGCCGGTGCCATTGGCGCGCGTCGATACGATGAGCTTGTAGCAATTGTGCTCGGCATCCTCTTCCAGCAGGCATGACAGCGGCGCCTGCTCCGGCGCGGTCAGACTCACGTAGGTCGCCAGACGGCCCTCGATACTTTCGAGGGCGTTTCGATCCTTCAGAGTTTCTTCGCCAAAACCATCCTCCATCAACAACGCCTCCACCACCGTGCGATTTTTCCTCTTCTTGCCGATCAAGATCATCAATTTTTCCCAACGCGCGATCTTCTTGATATAACCCTGCAAAGGTTGCCCGACCAGACCGTTGCCATTCTGGGAGGCGCGCAAGCGGATACTTTCGGTACCGAGTTCAATGAGGTAATCCTCCAGCATCGCCTCATCCTTGAGATAGCGTTCCTGCTTGCCTTTTTTGATCTTGAAGAGCGGCGGTTGAGCGATAAACAAATGCCCCTTTTCCACCAGTTGGGGCATTTGCCGGTAAAAAAAAGTAAGCAACAAGGTGCGAATATGCGAGCCGTCGACATCCGCGTCGGTCATGATGATGATCGAATGGTAGCGCAGCTTCGCCTCATCGTAGTCTTCCTTGACGCCGGTCCCCAGGGCCATAATCATCAGGCGAATTTCCTGGGATGAAAGCATTTTGTCGAAGCGCGCCTTTTCGACATTGAGGATTTTCCCCTTAAGCGGCAGAATCGCTTGGTTGCGCCGGTCGCGCCCTTGCTTGGCTGAGCCCCCGGCGGAATCGCCTTCGACCAGGTAAAGCTCGCTCAAGGCCGGATCGCGCTCCTGACAATCGGCGAGCTTGCCGGGCAACGAGCCGGAATCGAGCGCGCCCTTGCGGCGTGCCAGATCTTTGGCTTTGCGAGTGGCCTCGCGCACGCGCGCCGCCTCCACGCCCTTGGCGACTATCTTTTTCGCCTCGCTTGGGTGCTCGCTCAGATAGCTCGAGAATTTCTCGTTGATCAGCGCTTCGACAATCCCCTTGACCTCGCTGTTGCCGAGCTTGGTCTTGGTCTGTCCCTCGAACTGCGGCTCGGGAACTTTGACGCTGATCACCGCGGTCAACCCCTCGCGGACGTCCTCGCCCTGAAGATTCTCGTCGTCCTTTTTCAGATGGCCGCCGTTCAGAGCATAACTGTTGATCGTCCGGGTTAGCGCGGACCGAAAACCGATCAGATGGGTGCCGCCTTCGATGGTATTGATGTTGTTGGCAAAGGAGAAAACGTTTTCCGCGTAACCGTCGTTCCACTGCATGGCGATCTCGACTTCGACGCCGTCCCTCTCCCCCTCGAAGTGAATGACTTTGGCGTGGACCGGAGTCTTCGCCCGGTTCAAGTGCTCGACGAAGGACATGAGCCCGCCTTTGTAGAAGAACTCATGCTTCTTTTGCGTGCGCTCGTCTTCGATCGTGATCTTGACGCCGCGATTGAGAAAGGCCAGCTCGCGTAATCGCTGGGAAAGAATATCGAAGCTGAAATCCGTGGTTTCAAAAATTTGGCTGTCGGCCTTGAACCTGACCCGGGTGCCGCGTTCCCTGGATTTGCCGACTTCTTTCAGCGGACCCTGCGGGTCGCCGCGCTTGTAGCTTTGCTGATACACTCGGCCGTCGCGCTTGATTTCGACTTCCAAGGTCTCCGAAAGCGCGTTGACCACCGAGACGCCGACGCCGTGCAAACCACCGGAAACTTTATAGGAGGCTTTGTCGAACTTGCCGCCGGCGTGCAATTTTGTCAGCACGACTTCGGCGGCGGAAATTTTTTCCGTGGGATGAATATCCACGGGTATGCCCCGGCCGTTGTCAATGACCGTGACACTGTTGTCGATATGAATCGTCACTTCGATGCTGTTGCAGTGACCGGCCAGCGCTTCATCGATGGAGTTATCAACGACTTCGAAAACCAGGTGGTGCAATCCCCGTTCGCTGGTATCTCCAACGTACATGCCTGGACGCTTTCGAACCGCTTCCAGGCCTTCCAAAACTTTGATGTTGGTGGCTTTATAATCGGAGTCTTGCGGATTTTCTAATTCAGCCATTTTCACCTAACGCCGAGTTGGAATATTTACTTGTAAAGTTCCAGGGTTAGGAAGTTTTACAAGCACGACGGATCATACCTTAAATGACGCCGAAAGTAAAGCGCCATCTTCACCCTAAGCCATTGATTTTTAATGAATATTTTTCGCTTTGACGGTTGCGTACGGAATCTTTGGCAAATCTATGCCGTCGCCCCCCCGTTCGGTTGACAGGATGGCGCGTCTGGGCGACAAAAGACGACCATGCAAAGCCTTCTTGCCGCGTGCAAATACCTGACGATTTTCGGGCGTTTGAGCGCGCTCGAGCCCATGCCTGCAACGATTGGTCAAGGGGCGGTTTATTTTCCCGCATTGGGGTTGATGCTCGGCTTAATGCTGGCGCTGTTAAACTACGCGTTGGGGCTTTATCTCGCGCCGGAAATTCTCAGTATTCTGTTGGTTGCGGTCCTGCTTCTTGCCACGGGGGCGCGACATCTTGATGGGACAAAGAGAACCTTCGATGCCATGGCATCGAGTCTTTCTCGCCCGGACCGGCAGGAATCCGAAGCCTGGGGGTTCGCGGCGCTCGTGTTTATCATCTTATTCAAAACTGCCGCCATCGATGCGATCGACGAAACCCTTACGTTAAGCCTGTTGTTGACGCCGGTGTTGGCGCGCTGGTCGCTGGTGCTCTTCCTGTACGGTTATCGCGACCGGTTTGAAGGGATCTCGCGAGCCATTGCCGAAAAGGTCAAGCCTTGGCAACTGCTCACGACCACTGCCTTAACTCTGGGACTGGCCGTCTATTTTCTTGGCCGCAAAGGACTCTGGCTCGGCCTGGCTTTGTCTGTATTCGCGCTGCTGTTACGATACTTGCTCTATCGACGCCACGCGGTTCTCACTCACGACAACCTCGGCGCGGTCATTGAACTGAGCGAAGTCCTCGCCCTGATCCTGTTGGCATCCCTCTGATCCAAGAAAGCATGGCGTATTCCAATGGAAGCGTTCAAGTCCCTCTCGCCCGTCGTATCGGTTTATTTGCTCATCTTTGCCGGCTTTCTATTCGCCCATTGGAAGAAAATCAGCCTGGCGTCGGTGACGGAAATCATAGTTTACCTGGGCACGCCAGCTCTCGTTTTCAGCTCCCTGGCAAGTAAACCGCTGTACGCCGGCGACATCGTCGCGCTGTCCGCCGGTATTCTGCTCATCTTCGCGGGCGTGGGCTTGTTGATCCGCCTATATTTTTTGCTCACGCGATTCAGCTCCCGCGGCTTTGCTCTGCCCACCCTGTTTATGAACGCCGGCAACATGGGCATTCCGCTGGCGCTTTTCGCCTTCGGCCAGGAAGGTTTTCAGCGCGCCACCTTGCTGTTCGTAATCATCACATTTTTACAATATTCCCTGGGAATTTATATTTTGAAGGGCCGCGGCAACTTGACCGAGATTTTTCGCTTGCCCTTGATATACGCCGCGATTGCGGGACTCATGGTCAACCTGGCGCAGATAAAAATTCCCGAACTGCTCTTGCAGCCGGTGGTGATGCTCGGCCAGGCGACGATTCCGATCATGCTCATCAGTCTCGGTTATCGCCTGTATCAAGTGGAATCGCTGCAATTGGGCCACGCGCTGGGGGGCGCGCTTTTGCGCATCTTCGGCGGCTTCGCGGCGGCCGGCATCGCCGTGCATTGGATTGGAGCCGAGGGCGTCAACCGGCAAGTTTTGCTGCTTTACGGCGCCCTTCCCGCCGCCGTCGTCAACTTCATCCTGACCGAAAAGTACCGCCAGGACCCCGGTCTGGCCGCCTCCATTGTCGTGCTCAGCACTTTCATTTCGATCTTGACGATACCACTGCTGTTCTGGCTGATCCTCTAAGGGTGAACCCGTTTGCCTGGAGCGGCGAGCTTACGAGCTTCTTGACAGCAACTTTCTAGCGTTGTAGTTTCCGCCACAGCGAATTCACAGCGCTAGGTTCATAGGGAAGTCCGGTGCAAATCCGGCGCGGTCCCGCCACTGTGATGGCTACGAAAGCCGCAACCAGCCACTGTCGGAGGAAACGGCTCAAGGTTTAACCCTTCAATAGTTCAAGAACTCGACCTTGAACATTGAACTCTTGAACCTTGAACCGCAGCGTCGATGGGAAGGCGCGGCGAGTAGAAAAAAGCCTGAGTCAGGAAACCTGCCTAGCGCGTTTTGACCGGCCTCTCCGGAGAAGAGAGAAAGGTTTCCATATCTCTCCCCAAAATTCGGTTGAGGCCAACGAGCTGCAACCATGAAATCGGCCTCGTTCTTTTTTCTCTCTGTGAGCTTGCACGCGGCGGCGCTGGCGTATCCGGTTTGGCTTGGCCGGTCCGGCCAAGCGGAGTTGATTCACGTGACGATTCTGCCGCTGGAACAAGCAGGAGGCAGCCCCGACGGTGAAGGCGGTAATCGAAGTCCCGTGTCCCCAAGCGTGGCGAGGTTCCATAACCTGCGGCCGCCCGCCGCTGAGCCGAGAGTCGAACCGAAGTCGCATCGCGCTACACCGCCGCCCGTCGAGTCACGAGTCGAACTGAAGCCCGGCGAAAATTCGGCGCCGCAAGCCAGCACCGCTGCGGAGGTCGAAACGGACATCGACGGCCGCATCGCTTTGACGACGACAAACTCGGCTTCCTTTGAAACTGACGGCAGCACAATCTTTGGCTATGCGATCGACGATATGCCTGGGGCCGGTGCGGGAACCGGCGCAACCGGCACAAGTGGCTATGGTCCCAACGGCGCAGGTGCTGGCAGCGGCAGCGGTAACGGCGCGGGTATTGGTGCGGGTTCACCTGGTCGGGGCATCGTTCTGACCCAAGCGCGCTATCGCGACACACCGAGACCGGATTATCCGGAGCGCGCCCGCCGCCAGGGGCGCGAAGGGCGCGTGCTTCTGCGCGTCCTGGTCGACGCTCAAGGTCGGTCAAGAAAGGTAGAGATCCACAGCAGCTCCGGCAGCGACGAACTGGACCGCGCCGCCGCCGAAGCGATCAAACGCTGGCGATTTCATCCCACGCGCCACGGCGAGCGGCCGGTCGAGAGCTGGCTGCGCGTGCCCATAGAGTTTCGCCTCGAAGACGCAAATCATTAGCGAAAAGCTTGAGGAGGTCACAAAGGCAAGTCTTATCAACCGCAGACGGATGCAAGGGAAAGGGGTGACGGGGAAAGGCGGAAGGCGAAAGGCTGAGGGATGAATTCATTCATCCTTTTGCCTTCATCCTTCATCCTTTCTTCGAATTCCTCTGCTGCCCCGCAACTGTAAGAGCTACGAAAGCCGCAGGTACGCCACTGTCGGACGAAATGGCTCAACGCTCAACAGTTCAACAGTTCTAAGGAGCTCGACCTTGAACATTGAACTCTTGAACCTTTGAACCACAGCGCTGATGGGAAGGCGCGGCGAGTAGGTTCGAGGCTCGAGCCAGGAGACCTATCCGCTTTGCCCCAACAGCTCCCCTTTCGCGGGAAAAGGAGATTGACATGAAGGTTTGTTTAATTTTTCTAACTCTGTTTTTGCTCCCGTTCTCTCCCCTGGGCGCCGGGGAACCCACCGAAACCACGCTTCCCCCGGTCTTCGTAAGCTCCACGCGATTGCCCGACGTTGCTGAATCCGAAACCCAAGTGGCGGGCAAAGTGATCGTCGTCACCTCGGAGGATATTGACAAACTGGGCGCCAAGACGGTGCAAGAGGTATTGCAATACCAGACCGGCATCGTACTCTTCGACAGCGTCGGCAACGAGTTTCAGCAAACCGTCGATCTGCGCGGCTTCAACGCCCAGCCGGTTACGGCCACCAGCGTTTTTGTCGACGGCGTGCGCGTCAACGAGCCCGATTTCAACACAATCAACTTCAATCTTATCCCGATTGAAGACATCGAGCGCATTGAGATCTTGCCCGGCACCGCCACTGTCTTCGGCCGCAACGCCCTTGGCGGCGTGATCAACATCACGACCAAGCGGGGGCGCAGGGACCGGCCGCACCTTGGGCTGGATATTGGCGGCGGCAGCTTCGGTAGACAACGGTACACTTTCAACACCGACGGCCCGCTGCCGCGGCTTCCCAACTTTGACTACTACGTCGGCGTCACCCGCGAGTTGACCGACGGCTTTCGTGAAGAGACGGGAGCCAGAATCACGCGGATCTTAGCCAAGGTCGGCTACCGCCTGGGCGAGAACACGGACGCCAGCCTTGCCTATACCCGAGTGCTCGATCACATCAGTCAGGCGGGCTCTTTGCCGACAAGCGTGTTGCGGGTTAATCGAAACGCCAATCTCTCTCCCGGGGATTTTACCGCGAACAACCTTCATCAGGTCGCGCTGAATTTAAAACAGAAATTGCCCGCGGGATTCTCGCTGGCGTTCAACGGCTTCTTTCGCCGCAACGACATCGAGCTATTCAATGTCGGTTTGAACAGCGAGTCGACCCTGAAAACCGAAACCCGTTCCGGCGGCACGACGGTGCAGGCGAGCCACGAAGGCGCCGCTTTGAACAGAAAGAACCTGTTGACGTTCGGCGTCGAATACGCCCGCAACAACTTCGATTCGGACAACGTCGGTATTTTTCTGCCCGCCTTCACGTTTCAAAATTCGCGCTCGACCAAAGAAGATGTCGTGGGCGTATTTTTC
This sequence comes from uncultured Syntrophobacter sp., assembly GCA_964539925.1. Lineage (GTDB taxonomy): Bacteria > Desulfobacterota > Binatia > UBA9968 > UBA9968 > DP-20. Next base: position 15,725 of record CAZILB010000068.1, read on the forward strand.
ACGGACAGTTTTCACTTGTTCGAATCGCTGGTCCTGAGCGCGGGGTTGCGCTACGATTGGGACCGTCTCGATTTCACCGACAATCTCGACCCCGCCCTGTCGGGGGTCAAGTCGTACAACCGCGTTAGCCCGAAAACCGGGCTGGTCTATACCCCGGTCAAGAATCTGAGCTTTTCATTCAGCTATTCGGAAGGTATCCGGGTTCCGACCGTCGATGAGCTGTTTGCTCAGGGACCGTTTGGCTCCAATCCGGATCTGAAAGCCATGAAAAGCCGAAACTTCGAACTTGGCGCCAAGGCCCGCCTGCGGGATTGGCTCGACGCGTCTGTGGCGCTCTTTTACACGCCGGTGCGAGATGAGATACTTTTCATCGTCACCGACCCGATTTTGTTTTTCGGCCGCAACGAGAATATATCCCGGACGTTGCGCCGCGGGGTTGAGCTGTCGCTCAAGGCCCGCTACCAAAAGTGGCTCGATGCGTTCATCAATTACACCGCCATGAAGTCCACCTTCGAAACCGATGTCTTGCTGTTTTCCGGCCAGGTGCGAAAGGGCGACGAACTGCCGCTGGTGCCGCGCCATCGGGTCGGGGTTGGGGTCCACACCTACCCCCTCGAAGGACTGACGTTATCAGTCTTCGGCAACTACGTGGGCAAACAGTTCATGATCGGCGACGAACCGAACCAAGCCAAGAAGATCGCCGATTACTTCGTGCTCAACAGCCGAGTGGCTTACCGGTGGCAACAGTGGACGGGCTACGTCAACTTCAATAACCTGACCAACCGGAAATATTCTACCTCCGGCATATTGGTCAACGAGCCCTTCCGGGTTCCCGCGCCGGGATTTAACGTCTTTGCCGGTCTGTCGTTCAGGTACTAGAAGGAAAGAGTTTTGAAACCGCTCGAGGTTGTTTTACGGGTTTGCAGTGTCCGAGGCATGCTGGTGATGTACGCTCTCACGGGCCTGCTGGCTTTCGCGCCGTCGGCACCCGCGGGCGGCAGAACCATCATTGACGATCTGGGCTTCAAGGTCGCGGTCAAAAACGACATTCGCAGGGTCGTGTCCTTGGTGCCGACCAATTCAGAGATGGTTTGCCTGTTGGACTGCGCGCTCTTGAAAGGGGGCACCCGTTACGATCAGTTTCCCGCGGAGTTGCGAGCGCGGGTTGAACTCAAACAGATCGAAATCATCGGCGGCGGCTTCGACGCCAATCTCGAAAAGATCGTCCGACTCCGACCGGACCTGATCCTCGTCAACGGCCCGACGCAGCAGAGATTTGCGGTGCCGCTCAAGAACATGGGCTACTCGGTTCTGAGCCTCTGGCCCCGGGACCTGGCCGGGCTCAATATGAGCTTTTTGCTTCTGGGGGAACTCCTGGGGCGTAAGAACGCGGCCCGGCGGATCATCGACGACATGAGGCAGCGTTTCGCTGCAATCGAAGCCAGGACGAGGAATAAACCGAGAAAGCGGGTGTATTTGCAAATGTGGACCGAGCCGCTGATTACGGTCGGAAAGCACTCCTTCCCCGACTGGCTCGTCAGCGCCGCGGGCGGGGTCAATATTTTCGGCGACCTGCCCTTTGACTCCGGCCAAGTGAATCTGGAAACGCTGATACGGCGCGACCCCGAGGTCCTGATATTTCTTGCCGAGCAGGAACCGTTCGCGAGGTCCCTCCCGAACAGACCCGGCTGGTCCTCGATCCGCGGCGTGCGCGACCGTCATTTTTGTTTTATCGATGAGCCCGACATAAGACGCAGCGTCGGATTCTTGGAGGGACTGGCAAAGATTCAGCAGTGCCTGTTCCCGGAGATCAAGTGATTCACTCAGGTTGGCTCCGCTGGCCCATCGCCCTATCGCTTTTGGCGTCCTTCTTATTCGCGCTCAGTTTCGGCCCGGTGCCGATTTCGTTTTTTGATTTGTCCGAAACCGACAAGGTGATCCTCTTGCACCTCAGGCTGCCGCGGGTTCTTTCGGCGTTCCTGGTCGGCGGCGGTCTGGCGCTGGCGGGAGCCGTCTTTCAGGGGCTTTTTCGCAACCCCATCGCCGATAGTTATGTGCTCGGCGTCTCTTCCGGCGCATCGCTGGGCGCAGCCGCGGCGATTGTTTTTCGTCTCGCTTCTCCGCTGGCCAATTTTGCGGCCGCTAGTTTCTTTGCCTTCGTCGGAGCGCTTCTGGCTCTCGCTCTGGTTTTTTATTTCGGTCATCGCAACGGCGGCTTCTCCGTCTTTCGACTTCTGCTGGCCGGCCTCGGCGTGGGCCTGTTTCTTTCCTCGCTCGTCGCCATACTCATGCTCATGGCCGGCGAAGAACTCAAGGCTTTGATATTTTTCTTTCTTGGCGGCTTCTCCAGCGCAAGCTGGGACACTGCCTGGATTTTGCTGGCCTGCATACCTTTGGCGGTGCTCGCCTGCTGCTATTTCGCACCCGAGCTCAACGTGCTATTGCTCGGCGAAGAAACCGCCGAGAGCAGCGGTGTTCGTTCCGGACGCGTTCAATTGCTCTATGCGGTGCTGGCGGCGCTGCTGACTTCGATCTCGGTTACCGTCGCCGGTCTGATCGGCTTCGTCGGCTTGATCGTGCCGCACATGATCCGGCTCGTTTCCGGCGCCGATCATCGCACTCTCTTTCCCCTGACGTTTGTTTTAGGCGGCCTATTTCTCGTGCTGTGCGATACGGCCGCGCGCACGATGATCGCCCCGGCAGAGCTGCCCGTGGGCATTGTCACTTCATTGGTCGGCGTGCCTATATTTCTCTACTTGATCCGCAAGGAAACCGGTTACGGATTGTAATATGACCAACCCATCCGCCATCGAGGCTCGTGGTTTATCATTCGGTTACGGCAACGGCCTCGCCTTGGCGACCATCAGTTTCGCCGCCGCCGAAGGGGAAATGATCGCGCTCATCGGCCCAAACGGCTCCGGCAAGACAACGCTTTTGAAAATCCTGCTTGGCTTCTTGCGCCCGAGCGCGGGCATCGTCACGCTTTTCGATGCACCTTTATCCTCCTACGCACCGAAGGATCGTGCGAAGCAAATCGCCTATGTGTCACAACAGCCGGTTGCGAGTTTTCCGCTCACCGTCTTCGAATTGGTCGCCTTGGGTAGATATGCCTATGCTTCCCGTTTCGGTTTTTCGAAGGCGGACCAATCGGCGGTCGACGACGCCCTCGAGCGCACGGCCTCTAAACACCTTGCGGCGCGCCGTTTTGCTACTCTCAGCGGCGGCGAACAGCAAAAGGTTTTGATCGCTCGGGCGTTGGCCCAGTCGGCCCGCATCCTGCTGCTGGACGAACCGACGCTGCACCTCGACCTTTACTATCAGCTGCAGATTCTCGCGGCGCTGAAAAGATTATGTATTCAAAGGCGAGTCACAGTCATTACCGTGCTGCACGATGTCAACCTGGTCTCTTTGTTCGCCGATAAGGCGCTGCTTTTGAACGGCGGCAAGCTGTGCGCATTCGGACCGGTCCGTGAAGTGGTCACCGAAGACAAGATCAAAGATTTACTCGCGGTGGACATCAAAGCGATGGCGGATCCGGAAACGGGCGTCCGCTATTTCGTGCCGCGTGTCCCGAGCTGAATGATCAATTCGCTCACAGCGCCATGCTAGCCAAAACCTTGATGGTCCAAGGCACCGGCTCCTCGGTCGGGAAAAGTGTGCTGGTTACGGCACTGTGCCGCATCTTCAAACAAGAGGGATTGAAGGTCGCGCCGTTCAAGGCGCAGAACATGT
>CAZILB010000069.1:0-18913 GCA_964539925.1 uncultured Syntrophobacter sp.
TGCCTAACTATTCGCTTCAGACCGATCGCTATCGGCGACGGCTGAGCTTCGCGTTCGCCTTCTTTAGCGCGGTTTGCTGCCGAAGGATGCAAAGGTTAGACTTGTGCCGTGAAAATCTACCTTGACATGTGCAGCATCCAGCGTCCGCTTGATTCTAAGACCCAGCCCCGGATTGCCGTGGAAGCCGAGGCCATTCTGGGCGCACTGGCGCTTTGCGAGGCTGGGCAGGTGGAGTTGATAAGTTCCGACACGCTCCTGTTCGAGCTGGGACGCAACCCGCATCCGGTGCGCAAAGAGTATGCCGTCAAAGTCTTGGCTAAAGCTTTAATCTTTGTTGCCACGGATGATGACGTTGTGGAACGTACCCGGACATTTCAAGCCGAAGGAATGAAGCCTCTGGATGCGCTCCATCTCGCGTCGGCCGTGATCGCGAACGCCGATTACTTCTGCACGTGCGATGATAGATTTCTGAAACGAGCCAAAGCGGTGAACACGGGACGGACCAAAGTCGTTTCTCCGCTGGAACTGATTACGGAGGTAACGCAATGAACGTTCAGACAAGACCCCTAAGTGAAATCACGCGACACGCGATTGACCTACTTTCTAAAGAGATGGGTATAGTAGATACCGTGCGGTTTCTTAACCAGTTCACGACCGGCTACGGAGACTACACCGAAGAGCGAGAAGCCTTGTTCAAGGACCTGACACTCGATGAGATCCTCGCCAGTATAAAGAAACTGCCAGGTCAACAGAACGGCTAACCATCGGGTTGAGAAGGACGCGGCAGACCGTTGAGAAGGCAAAGGGGTCGCATGTTTATTTTTGATATTCCATGCCATGCCGGCACGCTTCGGTATTCCTCGATGCATTCTCCCTCTCGCCGGCAGCACCTTCTCGGCGTTACGCAGGGAGTAGGTCATTTGCAGGTTCATCCAGAATGCCGCCGATATTTGGAAAAAACATTCCCGGCGGGACCGGTCGAATCCCATTCTTTTTCATTTTGTTGTTGCTCAATTCACTTGAGCCTCCTCTTCGTTGAGCCTTGAGCGGTTCACGATTTGGAGGCTTTTTCTCGATTGCCCTAAAAGTCAAACTTTTTGAGTCCGCCAGCAAAGCTGGGGGGTACCCATAATCAATCAACTCGCTTTCCGCTCTTCGGCGATCTTTTCCGCGAGATAAACTTTGATGAGCGACTGATAGGGAATATCCTTCTTGTTGGCCAGAACCTTAAGCTGATTGAGCATCTCGCGAGGCAATCGAAGGGAAATAGATTTCACCGGAGCTTCGATGCCTGGGTCAAATTCAATTTCGACGCGGTTCGACTTGGAAAAATCAAAGTAGTCCGTGGTGTCATGGGTGTCCCAAAATTCTCGCTCGTCCCGCTCGCTTCTGAACTTCGGTACCGGCTTAGTCTTCTTTTTCATACACTTTCCTCTCGTTTCTGCTCATCGGCCGCGCGCTGAGCACACGAATACGGTTCGCGCGAACGGTAAACACCACGGTCAACAGCCGACTGCCGTAAGTCTTCCCCAGCGCAACGTAACGAATCTCCTTTCCACCCTTTGAGCTTCGAGCGACAACCAGCGGTTTGTTAAAAAAGATTTCCTCAGACTCACGGTCCGTTACGCCGTGCTTCGCTTCGTTTTTGGCGGAGTTCCCTTCATCCCAGTCAAACCCTTTCACTCCCCGCTGCACCTCGGACATGCCCAAAGTATATGATTATGATATACGGTCGTCAATGAACAGATCGAAGCCTGAAACGAAAAAGGGCAACCTTTTTCCAAGTCGGAAACGGGCAATCGGGAGGCAATCTGCGTGAAGGACCATTTCCACGACGGACCGTTAAATAGCAGCGGCGGCGAGCCGATCGGCCGGCGCGAATTTTTGACCCTCATGATGGCGGCTTCGCTGTTTCCCGCGTGCGCTTTTGCCCAGACGCCCGAGGACACCCGGGCGCGCTTTCGCCGTATGTCGGAGGAGGAGCGGCGCGGATTGGCGGATCCATTCAAAGGAATTACCCCCGACGTCGCCATCGGTCGCGTCACCAACTCACGCCTCGCGCCTCAGGCCTCCCGCCTACTTCCTGTTGACTCCCTTGACAAACTCGGCCTAAGTATGAGCGTTGGCATGCGCCGCGGAGTCCGTTCGCCGTTTCTGCCGCACTGCTAATCGCAGGGGATTTTACCCGTCAGCAAAGGAGTTTGATCATGCGAGACGGTTTCAAGGTCATCGACGCCGATCGCCATGTGCTCGAGCCGAGCGACCTGTTCGAAAAGTACCTGCCGGCGAAATTTCGCCATCGGGTGAAAATCGAGGCGCCCAACCAGTCGCGCCGATTCATCGACGGCGAGCCGATTTCCGACGCCGACAAGCTGCGCGACACGTCCAAGCAGGAAGATTTTGGTTTCACCTTCGCCGGGTCGAAGCGCTGGCGCGAGACCTTCGCCGACGCCCTGGCGGCCAAATTCGACGCGCCGTCCAATGTGCGCGATATGGACCGCGAGGGAGTCGATGTCAGCGTGCTCTTTCCAACGCTTGGCTTGTACATCATGTGGCGCGACAATCTCGACCCGGAACTGAGCGCGGCGATCTGCCGGGCCTACAACACCTGGCTCGCGGATTATTGCAGCTACGATCCCAAACGGCTGCACGGCGTCTGCCTGATCCCGCTTCAAGATCCCGCGCGCGCCATCGAAGAGCTGCAATTTGCCAAAAAGCTCGGCCACGTCGGGATTTTCTGGCGGCCGAACAAGCTTTGCGCCCGGACCCTGTCGAGCCCGGATTACTTTCCGATCTATGAAGCCGCAGCCGATCTTGGGGTCGCCGTCTGCGTCCACGAGGGCGCCCGCACGGTGCTGCCGCAGGCCGGCTCGGACCGCTACAGCGAATTCGGCCGCCATGTCGCCTGCCATCCATTGGAACAGATGCTTGCCAGCTTGAATCTCTGTGCCGACGGCGTGCTGGAAAAATTTCCGAAGCTCAAGGTTGCCTATCTGGAATCCGGCTGCGGCTGGGTGCCGTTCTGGCTCGAACGCATGGACGAGCACTGGGAACATGAAGGCCACGGCCAGGCCAAAACCACCAAGGAAAAACCCAGCTATTATTTCAAGCGCCAGTGCTGGGCAAGCTGCGAAGCCGGCGAAGAACTGGCGCCCGCGTTTATCGAGCATGTCGGCGAGGATTACCTGACCATCGCCACCGATTACCCGCACAGCGACTGCATCGGCAAATTTCCCGACCGCACGGTGGGCGACCTGACAAAAAACGATCGGATCTCAAACGCAGCGCGGCGGAAAATTCTCTGGGACAATCCGATGCGCCTGTACGGACTGGAGGTTTAGGCAACATGGGCAAGTTTCACGTAGTGTATTTCGGCAGTAACGACGTGCCGGTGGACCTGATCAAGCCGATTCTCGCCGAGATCGACGCCGATCTGACGATCCGCCGGCCCACCAACGGCGCCGAGGTCGTCGAGATGGGCAAGGACGCCGACGGCATCATTATGCATGGTTCGGTGCCGCTGTCGCGCGAAATCATCGCGCAGCTCAAACGGACGAAAGTCGTCTGCCGCACCGGCGTCGGCGTCGATCGCATGGATCTTGCGGCGGCCCGGGAGCACGGTTTGATTATCTGCAATGCGGCGGGCTGCAATTCGATCGAGGTCGCCGAGCAGGCCATTGGACTTTTGATCGCGATCTCGCGCAAGCTCATGCGCATGAATCAGTATGTGCGCGAAGGCAAATGGCGTCGCCACACCGCCGAACTTCACGCCTATCGCGGCCGCGTCTATCGGATTCAGGGCCGAACGATGGGCATCGTCGGGCTTGGGCATGTCGGCAAACAGGTGGCGCCGCGCGCCCAGGGCATGAGACTCCACGTGCAAACCTACGACCCCTATCTCGACCCCAAGGTCGCGGAAAGCATGGGCGTGACAATGGTTTCCTTCGACGAACTGGTGCGGACTTCCGACTTCATCAGCCTGCATGCGCCCCTGACCAATCAGACGCGCCGGATGTTCAGCGCGGCCCAGTTCAAGGCGATGAAAAACACCGCTTATCTGATCAACTGCGCGCGCGGCGGCCTGGTCGATTCCGACGCGTTGTACGACGCTCTGGTCGCCGGCGAATTGGCGGGCGCGGCCCTGGACGTTACCGATCCGGAGCCCCTGCCGGCGGATCACAAACTCTTGACCCTGCCCAATGTCATCATCACCTGCCACACCGCGGCGAACTCGGACGAATCCTACATCGACTGCCAAACCCACGCCGCCCGAGAAGTCGTCAGCGTCCTCAGCGGCAAAGGCGCGACCACCGAAATCAAGGATCCCTGGCTGTTGGCCGAGGCGCAGGACGAAGGATTCGGCGGGGTCTAATCGATTCGGTGGGGAGCGATTCCTCCCTGGCGCTCGGAATCTCAGATCGCAGATTCCAGATTTCATATTTGGGATTTGCCATGTGGCATGTACCATCCCGAAGGGCATGCCTTCACTCCGGCGGATTTGGCCCCGCCATTTTCGTCATAGACCGGTCTAGCGGCTCTTTCGCGTGCCGCTTCAGCAAAGAGCTGCACCCGTTTGTCCATCGACCGACCGGATTTTTCTTCCGAAAGTTTGCCCTCCTGTGCAGGATTTGTCCGAACAAAATTGTTATATCCTGAACGTATCTGCGATAATTCAGGAACCCTTTCGGTCAGATTTGTGACAACGCGGGTATTTTTTCGCCGTTGGTGTAAGGCACATAAGTTGCTCGTATTTGGCGCCACGGGGGGGCATGCCATGAAAGCGAAACATACGCTCGTTTTAGTTTCTGCCTTCGTTTGCTTTTCTCTGACGACCCAAAGTTTTGGCCAGGAGAGGGATGACGATTTCTACCAGCCATGGGTCGATTATCGCGACGGGGAGATTTCCGTAACCTTCGATCACACGCCGATTCAGTTCGCCTTGCATGCCTTCCAGGCGAAGACCGGTCTGCAAATCGTGATTCCGAGCAGTGCTGAGAGCAAAGTCGTTAATCTGCGCCTCGAAGGCCAGCCGCTGGAGTCCGCCTTGCAGTCGTTGATTTCCAATATCGGCTACAAGAACTTCGCCCTGATGTACGATGACGCCGGCCGGCCCAGACGCGCGGTCGTTGTCGAGACCCAGGTTGAGATGGCACGACGCCCCTCGCCGCAACCGACTGAGCCGGCGGCAGCGCAGTTGACGGCTGAAGAGCGCGACAGTCTGTTGAGAGATCTGCAACGCTGGAGCGAACTCACCGCGGAAGCACGCGGCCGCATCGAAGATCGCCTGAAGAGCTTGCCTGCCTCCGTCGACCGCGACCAACTGGTCGCAGAATACGGCCGCCAGATACTGGGGCTGACGCGGGAAGTCCTCGCGGCGATCAACTGAAGCGCGGCGGCCATATCCGCCGCTGATTACTTCGCGCTTTTTTCCATCAAGTATTTCACGAGAAACGGCCATACCTGCGTCGCATCGGCGAGCATCTCGGCGTAAATGCCGTTCTTGTCGGCTTTGCGCCAGGATTCATTTTCCGAGTAAGTGCACCCCGAAAGATGGCCGAAGTGGGGCCGGTCGGGGCAGATGCGCACGCCGTAGGTGAAACGGCGATTGGGAAACGTCGGGCCCAGACGTTCGTTGATGATTTCGATCAACGGCGCGACGTTCTGCACGTTGTTGCGCGGCACGCCGCCGCCGATGGAAAAAATCCCGAACCGCTTCGACTCGGTCACGATTCGGATCAATTCCTTGCTGTCCCGCTCCAGGTCCATCAGGATCGGCTTCTGGCCGCGGCGTTTGCGCTTGACGTTGTGAATATAGATGTCGTTGCCCAGCTCCGAATCGACAAACGCAGGCACGAACACCGGCACCTTGTGCAGATAGGCCGACTTGAGAATGCCTCGATCTCCGGGATAATTCTCCGCCAGGTGCTTACCGATGAGACGGTTAAACTCGGTCGGGCTGAGCGCCTGCCTGCCGTCGAGCTTCTCGATCACCCGGCCGAGAACTTCTTCGACCGTATCGAGATTGGTTTCGGGCTCCAGGGTATCGGTGACGCGGTTGAGTTTGCGCCGCGCGAGCTCCGTGTCGCTGTATTTCGGATTGTATTTGTAGTGCTTCAAGCCGATGGACGACACCAGTCCATGGGCCATCAGCGCGCCTGTGGACGATATCGCCTGGATCCATCCTGCTTCGATCATGTCGCAGATCACCAGGTCCATTTTGCCGACGGTCATGGCGCCGCTGACCGTGAGAAAACGCGCGCAGTGCTTGTCGCCGACCATCGCTTCAAGCGCCCTGGCGCCGCGCGCGACCTGGGCGGCGACCCCGCCGTAGGGGGCCAGTGCGTTTAAGAGCGAAGTCACGGTCCGGCGTTTGCCGGCGGTCCATTCCTCGAGCGCAGCGCAGATGACCGGCATGACGTAGCGCGGATCGGCGAACACCGCGTCGGGAAAATAGCCGTCGCGAATTTGCCCCGGGCGCGCCATATCGAACGGATTGATGAAAAGCGCGCGCGCGGGTTTTTTGAAAATCGCGTCGGCATCCCGCTCGGAAAAACCGCCGACGACGAGGACATTGCCGCCGTCCTTGCTGCGGGCGTACTGGGACGGCCGCAGGATTTTGCGGCACCAGCGGTTGGCGACGAATTTTTTGAGCAGCAATCCGAGCGCTGAATCTTCGATGCCGTCGTAGATGATCTGCGGCTTGTCTCGGCTCGTGGTCATTTCAAAGAGGGTATGGGCGACCTCGCCGAGCATGCGCGCGCCGAAGGCGCAGTCGCGCATGCCTTGGACGATTTCGCCGACCGTGGCGCATTGGCGCAAATCGATGGAACGAAGCGCTTCGAGTTTTACGGCTTTCACGATATTTGTCCCTCTCAGGCGGAAGTCGGCTTGCTAACACGCGCAACCGGCTCAGTCAATTAACGATCCGGTGGCGGCGCTGAAATTGCAGCGGCGAAACGGGAAAAATTTCAAAAACCTCGGGTTCGGTCATCAGCGCAGCGCGGGCAGAACCTCGCGGGCACAGCGTTCCATCGACTTCAGAACTTTCTCCTGGCTGAGCCCGCCAAAGTGAAAGGTCAATCCGATGTGGGTCGTGCCGACCACTTCGACGATACGCTTCAAAATGCGCGCGCAGGCCTCGGGGCCGCCGAACACGCCGCGGCTGTCGCGCACCATCGCGTCGTAATCCAGGTGGCCGAACACCCGCTGGTAAGCCGGGGTGCCCGCCACGAGGTTGAGCGCTTGCAGGGCGAAGCCCCGCCAGCGATGCCAGTGATCGGCAACTTCGGCGCGCGCCTGGGCATCGCTCTCGCCGACATAAACCGGGTACATGGTAAAAATGTCCTTGACTTTCACGTCATACCCGCCCGCGCGCAGCCCTGCCAGATAAATTTCCACCCGCGGACGCTGCTCTTCGTTGGTCGCAATCCACGGTAACGTCATCAAGTGGTGGCCGCGCCGGCCGATCATCGTAAAACTCTCCGCATCGCGGTTTGCGGTCACATAAATCGGCGGATGAGGTTCTTGCCGCGGTCTGGGATACACGGTGAGTTTGGGAAAGTTGTAGTGCGTTCCCTGCCATTCGAAGGCATCGCCGGTCCAGGCCTTGATGATGACATCCAAGGCCTCGGGCAGGCGCTGCTGCGCGGTATTCCAATCGTAGCCGAATACGGCGTACTCCGTCGGATGCATGCCGCGCCCCGCGCCGAAATTGACCCGCCCGCCGGAAAGCTGATCGACCATGGCAAACTCTTCGGCGATGCGCAGCGGGTTATGCATCGGAATGATCGAGACAGCGGCGCCGAGCCGCATTTTTTTTGTCCGCTGCGCCGCGGCGGCAAGCAGCACGGAAGGGCTCGGCATCATGCCGCCGAAAAAGCGAAAGTGGTGTTCCGTCACCCAGAGCGAGTCGAAGCCGAGGCTCTCCGCGGCGTCCATCTGCTCGAGCCAGCGATCGTACAGTACCGTGCTGTCGCCGTCCAACTCCGGCACATAAGTGTTGAGAATGTAATAGCCGAACTTCACGCCGCTCGAATCTCCTTCTCTCATGGTATCCGGAACGCTCTGCGTTTTCGCCGAACGATTCCTTAAATATGGGGATTTCCGTTGGGCGTCAAGCAACAGTGGCAGATCGTCCGCTGCGATCGGCAGACCGGCTTGCGACGATTTGCAATCGCACACCAAATTAAGGTTATTATGGATCTGGCAAGGAGAGCTGAATGAAACGCCCGAGGTCCTTCCCGCTGAAATCAAAACCGTTCCTGGCGCCGCTATCGGCTTTGTTGTTTGTGCTCGCCTGGACGCCCAAAGGGCTCGCCCAGGAGCTGAGCAAACTGCCTTACGTGCCGACGCCGCAGATCGTCGTCGACGAAATGTTGAAGATGGCCGGGGTCACGGCCCGGGACTATGTGATCGACCTCGGCTCGGGCGATGGCCGCGTGATCATCACGGCGGCCCGCAATTTCAAGGCCGGCGGTCTCGGCGTCGATATCGATGGCCGCCTGGTGGACCTCGCCAACCAGCAAGCCAGACTCGCCGGCGTGGACGGGCATGTCAAGTTTATTCAGCAGGATATGTTCAAAACCGACATCAGCCAGGCGACGGTGGTGACCCTCTATGTGCTGCCCGACTTCATGGAAAAGCTCCGCCCCAAGCTGCTGTCGGAGTTAAAGCCCGGATCGCGGATCGTCGCCCACGACTATCACATGAGCGGCTGGTACCCCGACCGCCGGATCACCCTGACGGTTCCGGAGAAAGTGGAAGCCAACGGCACGGACAAAGCCTACCTTTACTTGTGGACCGTGCCGAGCGTCGTCGCCGGCGAGTGGCGCCTGGAATTCGCCGCGGCCGGCAGCGGTTTGCCGCCCCTTCTGGTTTCGTTCAACCAGCAATACCAGATGATCACCGGGTCGGCGGCGCGCAAGGGGGAATCCTTGAAGATCGACAATCCAGTGCTTGACGGCAACGAGATCGATTTTTACCTCACGCTCGGTTCGAGCTATTACCACTTTACCGGCAAAGTCCAAGGCGACACAATGGCAGGGACCGCGTCCGCTCCCGGCGTCAAGCCGCTCCAGTGGCGCGCCAGCAGAGCGCTGTCCGAAAAAAAGTAACTTGACTTGGGGCCAGGGCTTGCCCTAGCTGAGAGGGGTTAAGGCAACGACCCATCGGAGATGTTTCGCGTCTGCTTCACCGTCGAAAACAAAATCGATTGAAAGCGAGGGCAAAGGTTATGAGCACGGCCGCAACCGCATACACGCCGGAAGTCGTCTTGGCGGGGGAAAAAATAATCTCGGCGGATTCCCATATCCAGGAGCCGGAAGATTTGTGGATCAAGGAACTTTCCCCGTCCCTGAAAAACAGATACCCGCACTTTCCCAAGCGCAACTCTCCCGGCGAGAAACCCGGCGGCCGGGATCCCAAGGCGCGCATCACCGAAATGGAAACCGACGGCGTCTCCGCCGAAGTGCTTTATCCGACTCTTGGCCTGCGCTTGTTCGCCATGGAGGACGCCGAGTGCCAGGAGGCGTGCTTTCAGATCGCCAACGATTGGATGATCGACTATTGCAAGGCGTCGCCGGGACGTCTGGTCGGCATCCCCATGATCTCTCTCTACAACATCAGGAACGCCATCAAAGAGCTCGAACGCTGCAAGAAGGCCGGCATGGTCGGATGCCTGGTCTGGCAGGTGCCGCCGGAACATTTGTCTTTTCGCACCGATTACTACGATCCGTTCTGGGAAGCCGCATCGGAGTTGAACATGCCGGTGAACCTGCATATTCTCACCGGTTTTAACTACAGCCGCTGGGAGCGCAAGGGTCTTGACGTTTATAAGACCGCGGTCAACGACAAGGTCAATGACGCGGCCAACACACTGTTCGATCTCGTCTTCACCGGCGTTCTCTCGCGCTTCCCCGAGCTAAAGATCGTCTACGTCGAAAATGAATGCGCCTGGCTGCCCTTCTATATGCATGAATGGGACAAATACTACCTGCGCTTCAAAAACAAAGTGCCGCTGCCGTTCATGGAGAAGCTGCCGGGCGAGTACGTCGCCGAGCAGGTTTACGCGACGTTCTTCAGCGATCCGACCGGCGGCGTACTCATGAGCCGCTATGGCCAGGAAACTTTCATGTGGTCCAACGATTATCCGCACGCGGCCTCGCCCTGGCCGCACTCGCGCAAGGTGATCGCCGAAGAACTGGGTCACCTGCCGAAGGACGTGCTGCGCAAGGTCGTGCGCGAAAACGTGATCAAGCTCTACGATCTCAAAATCGACGGGATCAACAACTGACTTGCGCGCCGCGCTGAATGCACTCGCGCACTAGTCACTCTGAGCGCAAGCGAAAGATCTTAAAGCACAAGAATCTATTGACTCGAATTGCATTTTTTTCTCAGTTCCAGACGATCACAATACGGGCCGCCTCATCAGAGCGGCCCGTATTGTTTTTCTGGCAGCTCTTTCATTGGTGTCATTCCGCGCAGCGGCGTAAGCCGCAGAGATATGTTGTCTCCCCGGAGATTCGTGATATGGTTTCGCCGCGAACAATAATCAAACTCGAGACAATGGATTGTAAGAAGAACGGTCTTGGAATGCACTTCATCCTTCCGCCTTCATCCTTTTCTTAACCTAAGGAGGCACCATGCCGGGCGCACTGGACGATATTCGCGTGATCGATTTCACCCACGCCCTGAACGGACCGTTTTGCACGATGCTGCTCGGCCACATGGGCGCGGAGATCATCAAGATCGAGCCGCCCGCCGGCGACGGCTTTCGCCGCTCCTGGATGCCGCCGGACGCCAAAGTCGACGCCTACGAATTTATGTGGATCAACGTCAACAAGAAGAGCGTCGTTCTTAACCTGAAGAACGATCGGGGCGTCGAGCTGGCGCGCCGTTTGATCGATCAAGCCGACGTCGTGGTCGAGAATTATCACGTCGGTCAGATGGAGAAATTCGGTTTGGGCTACGAGGAACTGAAAAAATCCAACCCGCGCTTGATCTACGCCTGCTCGCGCGGCTTCGGCGAGAGCGGACCCTACAAAGACTACGGCAGCACCGCGCATACCAACAACAGTATGACCGGCTGGACCCACACGGGATGGAAGTACAGCGGCGCGCCGGGGACCAAGGCGATCGGCATCGGCGACGAAGCCGCCGGCGTCAGCATGGTGTGCGGAATATTGGCCGCGCTCCACGCCCGCGAGCGCACGGGCGAGGGGCAAAAAATCGTCGTCTCGATGCAGGAAGCGCTGCTCGGTTTCATGATCAGCGAATTTCACGAGCATTTCATCGGCATCGAGATCGGCAACAAGCCCGCGCCGGCGGCCGACGGCTTTTTCACGCTGCGGATTCCCGATCTGAGCGACGGCGGCTGGGCGAAGCTCGCCAGGCTCATGGGGCGCGAAGATCTCCTCGAAGACTCCCGCTTCGCCACGGCGGCCGCGCGCAAGCAGCATCGCTCCGAGCTGTACGAACTGATCAAGGGCTGGGTGCGCACCCAGCCGCGCCAGAAGCTTTGGCAGGGGCTGCGCCATATCGACTATTTTGGTGCGCCGGTGTTGTCGATCGGCGAGGTCATTGAAGACCCCCATATCAAGGAACGGCAAGCGTTCATCGAACGCCGCCATCCGACGGCCGGCCCGGTCACGCTGCTCGCGCCGTGGATTCACATGTCGAAGACGCCGGCGGCGATCCGCGACGACGCCCCGGCCCTCGGCCAGCACACCGACGCCGTGCTCGGCGGCATTCTCGGATTGGGCGCGGCCGAATTGAACGAGCTACGCGCGCGAGGGGTGGTGAAGTAAGAATCGCCCCGGCGTCAGCGCGGATGCCGCGGCTGCGGGCGGCGAAACACCTCGGCCTCGCGAAAAAGACGCAGAATTTCTCCGTCGACCAGGCCTCTCTTGGCCTCGTCGAAAAGAATGTCGAGCGCGTGTTCGGGCGGGACGGTCGCGGATCTCGCGGACGCGACACTTTCGCTCTGAAGTTTTCCAGGTTTGCATCAGCACGGGCTTCCATATATCGAACTCACGGCGATTCTGCCAATTTTTCGCCTCGGCGCGAGACGCCGGTAGACATTTGCCGGCGGCTATCGTATGGAAATTGAGGCGAATACAATCTGATGGATCTCGAACAAATCAAGCAAGACATCGTCACCGCCAGCCACATTTTGCACCGGCAGGGAATCGCCGCGGCGTTCGGCCATGTGAGCGGGCGCATACCCGGCACCGACCGCTTCATATTTCCGCCGCGCATGAGCCCGGCGCTGGTGCGGCGCGACAATCTGCTCGAGCTGGATGTGGAAGGCCGCCAACTCTCCGGCGACGGCCGTCCCAATACGGAATTTTGGATTCACGCGCGCATCTATAAAGCGCGCCCCGACGTTCAAGCGGTTTGCCACGTTCATCCGCCGAGCTGCGTCGTCCTGGGCTCCATCGGCGAGACCATTCGTCCCATGCACGCCTCCGGCGCGATCTTCCGAAACGACGTTCAGGTCTTCGATCCGATCACCTTGATCCGCACGCGCGAACTCGGCGATCAGGTGGCGAAAACTCTCGGGCCCCATGGGGCCATGCTCCTGCGCGGTCACGGCGTCAACGTCGCCGATAAGGACGTGCGGCGCGTCTGCGTGATGACGCTCTGGATGGAGGAGGCCGCAAACTATCAGCTACGCGCCATGGCATCGGGCAAGCCGCGCTACTTTACGCCGGAAGAACTGGCGGTGATCTCCCCCCAGGTCTCGGGAGAGGAAGTGTCGAACCGGGCGTGGGAATATTTCAGCAGCCGGCTATCCGGTTGACGACGCTCGCACGTAAAGGTACCGGCCATAGGCGGACACAGGAGGGAAATATGGCATTGAGTCATTTGGCATTGCGCCAGGCGGTGATCGACGGCGCGAATTTTCTCGTGCGCACCGGCGCGATCTCCATGAGCCATCACGGCAACTTCAGCGTGCGCGTGCCGGGGACGGATACGATCCTGCTCACGGCCTCCAGCTCGTTCGACAATTTGCAGCCGGAGAATCTCGCGCTCCTCGACCTCGACGGCAAGCTCGTCGAAGGCGAGATCAACCCGACCAACGCCGAGATCGTCCACATGCACGCTATCGTCTACAAAGAACGGCCGGCCACCGGCGCCGTGGTCCACACCCATTCGACCTACGCCACGAGCTTTGCCCTGGCGAGCCGCTCGCTCGCCTGCTCCTATGAAGCCCTGGTGCGCCAGGAAATGACCGAAGGCGTGCCGCTGGCCAAATACGGCCCGCGCGGCTCAGCCGAGTCGGTGACGAACATCGCCGCGGCCCTGAGCGAGGTGAAAAGCGCCAGGGCGGTTCTACTGGAAAACCACGGCGTCCTCGCCTTTGGAGCCGACCCGGCGGCCGCGGCGCGCGCCAATCTGATCGTCGAAGAAGCGGCGCAGATGGCGATCTTCGCCGAAGTGCTTGGCGGCGCGAAAAAAATTCCCGCCGAATTGCTGCAGGCAACAGTCGGGCGACGCGATGAATTTGCCCGCGCCGGAACCCAGCGCGCATGATCCAATCTCGGTAAGAACGCGCCCAAAGCGCTTCATGATCTTGCGGTCACCCACAGAGAATGAAAATCCCGGCGGAAAGATTCCTCGCGTTCGCTCGGAATGACAACGCATGTCATCTCGAACGCAGTAAGAGATCTTTCTCCAACGCTATTTTCGAAAGAGCCCGTGAAAGGAAGAAACTAAAATGGACCCCACAGCAGGAGAAAAACGTCAGGCTTTGAAAAAAATGCTCGCCGAACCGGCCTGCCACATCGCGCCGAGCTGCAATGACGGCATCCAGGCGCGCCTGGTCGAATGGCTCGGCTTTCCCCTCGTGCATATCTCCGGCAGCGGCCAGCACCGAGCGCTCGGCTTCGCCGACGCCGGCTTGCTGACGCTTACAGAGATGGTCAACCGAGCGCGCGAGATCGTCGACGCCGTCAACATTCCGATCGTCAGCGATTGCGAAACCGGCTACGGCAACGCGGTCAACGTCACCCGCGCAGTGCGCGAGTTCGAAAAAGCCGGAGTCGCCGCGCTCCACATCGAAGACCAGATGACGCCCAAACGCGCCGGGCACGAGGGTTTCGACGTCGGCCTGGTTTCGCGCGAGGAATTCGTCAACAAGATCAAGGCCGTTGTCGATGCGCGCCGCGATCAAAATCTCCTCATCATCGCCCGCTCCGAGGCCAAGGACTCTTTGCAGGAACGCCTGGATCGCACCCGGGCTTGCATCGAAGCCGGAGCCGACGCGGCCTGGGTGAGCGCGCGCTCCGAGGACGATATCAAAGCCTATGCCAAGCTCGGCAAACCCCTGGTCGGCGTGCCGCCGCGCCAGGCCATGCCGCTACGGCGCTGGGGCGAGCTTGGCGGCCGCGTCGGCTGCATCCCGACGGTGTTGCAAGTGGCCGCGCTGCACGGCATGCGCCAGTGCCTGGAAGAACTGAGAACCAGCGGCACCGAAGCCGCCTATTTCAAAAACACCTCAGGCATCGAGGAGACGCGCAAGTGGTATACCAATCTGGGCAACGACGAGCTCAAAGCGCTGGAAAAAAAGTACGGCTATTGAGCGCCGGCCTTCACTGCAAGCCCATTGATTGAGACTATTCGCGGTAGATCGGCGACTCCGGCGGGATTTCCATCAGCTCGATGCTGTTGCCGTCCGGATCGGAGATAAACGCGATGCGCTGCTTGGCGCGGCCGATGAACTTCCGTTCGGGTTTGACGTTCATTTTCGCCAGGTGATCGAGGGCTTGCTCCAGATTGTCGACCACCAGGCAAAAGTGAAGGTAGCCGATGGGCTCCGGCGGCGACGGCGGAAGGTTTTTGCCGCCGGTGAAAAACTCGACGCATTGTCCTTTGGAAAACTCCAGGAACATCAATTCCGGCCGATCGCCCTGCGCCGGCGCGTGATAAATTTTGTTGGCGCCGAACGCGTCGGCGTACCAGCGCACGCTGCGCTCGGGGTCGGCGACTTTAAAGGCGACGTGCCCGAAACGAAGCCCGGGGATCGGCATAGAGATCTTCCTCCAATGGCGCGCATCATAGAATGCCGTCGGCGCCGTTTGCAATCAGCGGCTCACGGTCCTTGACCTTTTTCCCCGGGCGCAGTTATAAGCGGTCAGCGAACGCGCCCCGGCCGCCAGAGTCGCGGAGGGATGAACGGGGCGCAGCGTGGCGGCCGGGCCCCATGTCGGAACGGGATGAGCACCGCCCGCCGTCCTTCGCGGTGCGAAGAAGGAGGTTTCCCAATGAATTCGAACCGCTCCAAGATCACACGCAGGACATTTCTGAAAACCGCCGCTCTGGGCATAGGCGCCTTCAGTGCGGCCGGCCGAGGGCGCATGGCCCGGGCGGCCTCCAGGGACCGGGTCGTCGTCTTTCAAGGCGTGGGATTGGATTCGCTACACCCCTATGCCTACAGCGGCGGCGGCATCAGCGGCATCTGGCAGCACGTCATCGAACCGCTGATCGAAATGGATTTCTCTCGAGCCGAATACGCCGGGGTGTTGGCCGAGTCCTGGGACTTTCAGGGCAGAACATGGCTGTTCCGCCTAAGAAGGAATGTCCGCTTCCATGACGGCTCGCCGTTCACTTCGAAAGACGTGCTCTACTCGTTCGATCGAATGGTCAACGACAGCAAAAGCCTGCAAGCATCCAACTTCAGGGCAGTTACCGGCGTCGAGGCACCGGACGACTACACGGTCGTCATTACCACAAAGCAGCCCAGCGCTATTTTGCTCGAACGATTGAATAATCGTTTCATCGTCAGCCGCACGGCGGCGGAGAACAGCGGCGGCCAGCTCGATAACTACAAAATCGGCACCGGCCCTTACAAGCTCGTGAGCTGGCAGCGCGCGGGAAATCTGGTGCTTGCGCGCAACGACGACTACTGGGGCGCGAAATCGGAAATCAAAGAAGCGCTGTTCCGAACCGTCAAGGAAGAATCAGCGCGCGTCGCCGGCCTGCTGGCGGGCCAGGCGGATGCGATCAGCAACCTGCCGATCGAAGAAATCGACCGCGTCGAAAAGAATCCGCGCACTCGCGTCGAAAAGGTGCAGGGCTATCGCATGTATTTCCTGATCATGAACGTCGCCCACAAACCATTCGACAACCCGCTGGTGCGGCAGGCTTTCAACTATTCCGTCGACCCTGCGGTCATCTTGAAGCATATCTTCGAAGGAAACGGCTATGCTTTAAACGGCCCGCTGGCCTCGAACATGATCGGTTATGACCCGGCCGCCAGGCGCTACCCCTATGATCCGCGAAAGGCACGGGAGATGCTCGCGAAAGCCGGATACGCCGGCGGCCTCGACGTGAAGCTTCATCTCGCGCCCGACCGCCACCTCAAAGGCAGGGAAGTCTGCCAGGTGATCGCCCGGCAGCTTTCCGAGAGCGGCATCAGGGCGCAACTTGTGCCTCAGGAGTACCCGGTTTACTGGGGCCGAGACGGCGTCAATGGCGGCAAGCTGCCGTTTTATTACGCCGGCAGATCGGCGTACGACGCGGACACGTTCTACGATCAATATTTTCACACCGGCGTCACCAGGCGCTCCGGTTACAGCAATCCGGAGTTCGACAAGCTCATCAAGGAAGAGCAGCAAACCGGCGATCACAAGAAACGCGTCGCCATTTTGCGGCAAGCGGGGCGGCTTCTGATGGAAGATGCGCCGTTTGTGCCGCTCTACACGCTGGCCGAAATTTACGGCCTGGCAAGAAACATTGTCTGGCAGGGCAACCCCAACAATGAGATCATCGTCGCGGACATGAAGATCAAAGATTGAGGAATGCCTCCAGAGCCTGGCCGAAACGGGCCGCGTGAATACCGAGGGAAGAGATCCCGGCCGGAAAGGCGTCCAGCCCCCAGCGCGCGGCTTCGCGATATTTCATATCGTTCGTGGCTCTGACGAGACTCAGGAAAAACAACGCGGCCATCCCGTTGCCTTCGATCTGGGTCAGGGGAAGTTTTAGAAATCCCATATCGTCCGCGCGTCGGTCAAAATAGCCTCCCCCTGGGTTTTTGAGCTGCGAAGCTATAAAGGCCGCCAATTTATTCGCCCGTTCCAGATACGCTGCATCGCCGGTTAACCGTAACGCCTGTACAAGCGCCGTCCCCATGGCCGCCTGGTCGACCAGAAGTCCGGGCAAGCGCGGGGCGCCGTCATGGTAGTGGCACATGCCGCCGTCCGCGCCGCGGCTGCGATGCCAGAGATAACCGAGTACGCCCAGAGCCCGTTCCCTGCAGTCCGCCCGCCCGAGCAAGCCCGCGGCTTCGAGATAAGCCGCGGCCGCCTTCGCGTTGGCGTCGGTATAAACGCACCGATCGATGATCGAGTAGAATTCCTCTCTTGCAGGGTCCTCCGGTGGGTACCGCAGAAAGTCCTCGCAGCCGAAGAAGGCGCCGGTGGTAGGATCGAAAAGCGCGCGATCGAGATAGGCGATGATCTCTTCCGCCGTGCGCGCGTACTCCGGACGCCCGGTGAGGCGAAAAGCGCCCAGATAATTGGACAACAGGCCGGCCTGTTCGACCAGCAGCTTTTCGCGGTGCGGCTGGCTCCAATCGGCGCCGGTAGTGGTGCGAAAAAAACCGCCGCCGTCAGAATCGTGAATCCCGCCCGCGCGCATTCGATTCAGCGTCAGGCACACATGGTTTAAGTACTCCGGCGCCTTTGTCGCTTCATAGCGCGACAGCAGGAAATCGTTCGCGTCCGCTTGAATGAATTTTTGGCCGCGGCCGTAGCCGCCGTGCTCAGGGTCGGCGATCGCCATGATGGCTGCGGTGATCTCGGACAGGAGCTCGGCGTCCGCCTGGCGGCGCTCGCCCGCTCGGACGGGCGGTTCTGTTTCCTGCTCGAGCTCCGAGGAAGCGCTCGCGCCGCCCCTTCGCTGATAGTCGAGGTAGACGTTGAGCAGCAGTTCCTTGAATTCCTCGGCCGGCAAATAATTCGCCGCCGAAAGCAGCTCTCCCGTGGGAGTGAAGAACGCGATTGTGGGCCAGCCGTTGAGGTTATAGCGCGCGTCGATGTCCGGCCGCTTGGCGTCCTCGACCCGCAGCGCGACGAAATAGGCGTTCAACAAGGCCATGTTTTCCCGATCCGAGAAGGCTTGCTCATCCATGCGCTGGCAATAACGGCACCAGAACGCCGACAGAAAGAGCATGACCGGCTTGTTGCGCTCGCGCGCTTCGCGGAAGGCTTCGTCTTCCCACTCGTACCAGTGAATCAGGTGGGCGAGGTTGGGGTTCGGGGAGAAGCGGTGCATGACGCGATCGATCACCTGCACTGCTTATTACCACTGTTTAATCGTCATTAGAAACATCGCGCGTCATTTGTAGCGGCAGGCCCCCGTGCCTACCCTTTCCCGCCGGGCGATCACACAGGATCGCCCCTACAAGAAATCTGGGCTGCTGGATCGCCATCTGTCCGCTTCGCGTTGACAAGTTTACGCGTGCGGGCATAAGATTTCGTGAAGGTCGGGGAGCAATTGATGCAGCTCACTCTGGCAAACCATCCCGTGGCGGATATGCGGTTCGGCGCGCCCGCGCGATTGGACGACGCGGTTCTCGTCGTCGATCCGGCGGGGTTGCGCCCCCTGGTCATGCAAGACGACTCCATCGCGGACGTGAAATTCGATATCGTTCGCCCCGGCGAGTCCTGCCGGGCGGGCCCCATTTTCGATGTCATCGAGCCGCGAGCGAAATCACCCGGGTCGGGCATGGATTTCCCCGGCATCCTCGGCGAAGCCATGACGGCGGGGCTGGGGACCACTCATGTGCTGGCGGGCGCGGCCGTTTCGGTGGTTGCCGAGATCGCCCCGGACCTCACGCGAAGCGCCACCGGCCGCGTACTGGAAATGAGCGGCGCCGCCGCGGATGCAAGCGGATATGCTTCCCTTCGCCATC
>CAZILB010000070.1:0-1783 GCA_964539925.1 uncultured Syntrophobacter sp.
GAGAACCTTGCGCCCGCCGCCGTTTTCATTCTACCCTGGCTCGATGATAAGTTTCGCCGACATTGAACAAGCGCGCGGGCGCATCAAGGACCAGATCTATCTCTCGCCGTTTCCGCACTCCGAGACCATCAGCCGGCTGAGCGGCAACAAAGTGTTTTTCAAGCTGGAAAACCTGCAGATGACCGGCTCGTTCAAAGAGCGCGGCGCGCTGAACCGTCTGTTGACGCTCACCGCGGAAGAGGCCCGGCGCGGCGTGATTGCCGCCAGCGCCGGCAATCACGGCATGGCGGTGGCCTTTCACAGCCGCCGTTTGAATATCGCCGCCACCATCGTGATGCCCGTTTCCGCCCCGCTGATCAAAGTCACCCGGGTGCGCCAGTACGGCGCCGAGAGCGTGCTGTGCGGCAGCGATTATGACGAGGCCCTCGCCGAAGCTTTGCGTTTGAGCCGGGAGCGCGGCTTGACGTTCATCTCGGCGTTCGACGATCCCTGGATCGTCGCCGGCCAGGGAACCATTGGCTTGGAATTGCACGAACAGAATCCCGATCTGGAGGCGGTGATCGTCGCGGTGGGCGGGGGAGGCCTGATCGCCGGCATCGCCGTGGCGCTGAAAACGATTTTGCCCAAGATCCGCGTGATCGGCGTGCAGAGCGAGGCGCTGCCCTCGATGATCGTAGCCTTGGATAAGGGAGCCCCGACGCAGCTTGCGCCGGCGATGACCATAGCCGACGGCATTGCCGTGCGCGCCGTCGGCGCATTGCCCTTCGAGCTGGTGAGGAATTATGTCGATGAGGTCGTCGCGGTGAGCGAAGGGGAGATCGCCAACGCGGTATTGATGCTGCTGGAAATCGAGAAGACGGTGGCGGAAGGCGCCGCCGCCGCTCCCCTCGCCGCATTACTGAACAAGAAGACCGCCCTTGCCGGTAAAAACATCGGGCTGATCGTCTCCGGCGGCAACATCGACGTGAACCTCATCTCGCGCATTATCGAATCGGGCCTGATCCAGGATGGCCGTCTGGGTCGATTCTCGATCGTTGTTTCCGACCGCCCCGGCAGCCTGGCCCGGCTCGCTCAAAGGGTCGCCGATCTCGGCGCGAATATCTTGCAGATCAGCCAGAGCCGCGGCTTCGGCGAGATTTCCATCGGCGAAACCGAAGTGGAGCTGATCATTGAAACCACCGGCGTCGAGCATATTCAGCGCATCTACCGGACCTTGCGCGCGGAAAAATTCAAGATCAAGAACCAACCTTGAGACTACACGATGGCGCCCTTTCCGATTTCGCCGCAAAAAGAAAAACAATTGCTGGAGCGAATGCTGGCTCTGGGCGTACGCGAGCAGGATATCGACGAACAATTTGTCCGCTCTTCGGGCGCCGGCGGACAAAACGTCAACAAGGTTTCAAGCTGCGTGTTACTGCACCACCGCCCCACGGGCATTCGCGTGCGCTGCCAGAGGGAGCGTTCCCAGGGGCTCAATCGTTTCCTAGCGCGCCGGTTGCTTTTGGACAAAATCGAGGCGTCGATTAAGGGGGCCGCCAGCGAAGACGCGAAGCGGATCGCCAAGATCCGAAGGCAAAAAAGCCGACGCTCCCGCCGCTCCAAGCTTCGCCTGCTTGCCGACAAGCGCCGCCAAGGAGAGAAAAAAGTCTGGCGCTCGCCCGTTAAAATTGACGACCCCGGCGATTGAATACCTCACGACAGGTCTGTGCCCTCGCGCTTATTCCAGATCGCTCTTACAAAGTTGTTGTTGTGCGACCACGTGTAAGCGGCTTTTTGGTCGGCC
>CAZILB010000070.1:1883-12483 GCA_964539925.1 uncultured Syntrophobacter sp.
CGCTCTTACAAAGTTGTTGTTGTGCGACCACGTGTAAGCGGCTTTTTGGTCGGCCGTGTCTTCAAACTCCGGCAGCAGCCGGCGTCATCCCGTGCATGCCCGTCGCTCACGCGGCGGCTGCCGTTCGAACCTTGCGCCGGGGCACCACCAGCACCGGGCAGGGCGCCCGCGCAACCACCTTTTCAGCGACGCTGCCCAAAATCATGTGATCGAGACCGGTGCGGCCATGGGTGGACATGACGATCAAATCCGCGCCTTCTCTCTCGGCGACGGCGGTGATGTTCTTCGCAGGGACACCGAGCTCCGCCACCGCGCGAACTTCGACCAGATCAATGCAATCGGCGAAGTTGTCGGCGAGGAATTTATCCAGAGTCCGGCGGCTCTCTTCGAGCAAATCGCGGTATGGCACACCGATGGGCGACCCATCCACCCAATCCCCACCCACCTCGATGGTATGATAAACGATCACCTCGGCGCTGAAGTCTCGCGCCATCTCCAAAGCATAACGAACACCAAGCTTGGACAGATCCGAGAAGTCGGTTGCCGCTACAATCTTTTTTACCCTGGCCATAGGCACCTCCTAGATCATAGTTTAGTTCGAATGAATGCCTGCGCAAGAACCATGCCCCCTCGGCGCGGGTGGAAATTACGCGATTTTCCAAGCGGGTGGCGGCGAATTTTTCTCGTTTGTGCGGAAAGTACCGAAAGTTTTGCCAAGACTGCGAAATATTTCTCCCCCATGGCGATTAAGCCAATGAAATCACTGAAGGATCTCTCGGCCCGGCTTGGCACAGGGTGTGCTCCTTGAGAAAACCAGCGCATCCAATGATCATGCGCAAAGCCCAGGAAAGGAGCGGCGACCAGAATGGCCGGAGCGGTTGGAAAATATAACTGGATGAAGGTGGTTGACATAATGACGAGGGATCCATTGAGCGTAGGACCCGCGGAGACTGTGGGCCAAGCGGATGAATTGATGGCGGAAAACAAAATCCGCCAGCTTCCGGTGGTCAATGACCGTGAACTGGTGGGCATCATTACCGACCGGGACATCCGCTCGTTTCTCAGCGCCTCGCTGCTCTACACGCCCGAAGCACGGGAGAAGGCGCTCATGACTCCGGTGGCGGACGTGATGACCACCGAGCCGCTCACCTTGTCGCCGGACGACGACCTGTCCGAAGCGGTGGAACTGTTGATCGACGAAAAAATCGGCGGCATACCCGTCCTGGACGAAACCGAAGGGCTCATCGGCATCGTCACCTACGTCGATGTGCTGCGTTGCTTCTTGAATCGCTTGCAGGAGGAGTAACCATGCGCGGCGAGAACCAGGGAGTTTAAGATGGGTGGTTTTCTTGGCGAAAAAGAAGTGCTGACGCGAGAGCGGGTGAAGGAGATTTTCAAAAATAAGGAATACTCCTATCTTGAAGAGAAAGTCAGCTTGCTCGAAGTCAGGGACGACTCGCTCCTGCTCAGGGTCTCGTTCCTGCTGGAATACAAAAACCACATGATCTCAATTGAGGAGAAGGACCCGATCGTGGTCCCGTTCGCCGACTTTAAAGTCGAAGACTGGGGCGACGGCGTGCGCAAAATTGCGGACATCGATTGATCGGCGACAGCGAGCCGCTCTTGCCGCGGCCCTTTCGCCAAAATTAACCGCCAGGCGCCAGGCCGGATTGTTCACACTAGGAGGAATAGCGACGTCAAATTGTTGATGGCGGGGCAAATCCGGAGGAGTGGCCCCGCCCTCTTCGTTGGCGATCAATCATCCGGGTTAGGCTCCGCGAATGACGAGCACCGGATTTTCCGAATGCCGGACGACCTTCTCGGTCACGCTGCCGATCAGCCAGCGCTTCACGCCTGAACGGCCATGTGTGCACATAGCCACCATAGAATCGGCGTGCTCCCTGGCTATACGAATGACTTCCTGGGCGCCCGGCCCCTCGGCAAGCGCCGTCCGCACCCTCGTGAACCCGCGGGCCTTGAGCGCCTGAGCCTTGGCATCGAGATACTGTTGCGCTCCTTCCCTGATTTTATCCTTCATAGCCTCATAATCCGGCAAGTGGTCTTCTTTGCCGTAGTATGCCGATGCCGGCAGCTCGTAGGCGCGAAACAGCAGCAGCTCGACCTCGAAACAGCCGGCGAAGGCCACGGCGGCGGGCAGCACCGATTCCGCCAGCATGGAACCGTCGAGAGGGACGATAATCGATTTGAGCGATACCTGAGAAGACTCCGTCACGCCGACTCCACCCCGCACTAATAGCAGCGGATTGTCCACGGTGCGCAAAACCTTTTCCGCGACGCTGCCCAACAGCCAGCGGCTTAGTCCGGTTCGCCCGTGGGTTGCCATCGTGATTAATACTCCTTTATCGTCGGCGGCGCGGCGAACGATGACATCTGCCGGTTTACCCCGCTCAACCGAGCACCGACTCTCTACGCCCGCAGTTTTCGCCGCAACCCGGCGCAAGTAGCCTTCATTGCTGCGCTCCCCTTTATCGATCAGCGTGCCAAGATATCGGGCTTTACCGGCGACCGCACGCGCGGCGGCGCTTGAAATGTCGACCACGCCCAAAAATTCCAGCGGGATCTTCAGCAATTCCGCGAGCGCGCGAGCGTATGGCAGCGCCGCTTCTGCGGTCCGGGAGCCGTCGAGAGGGATCAAAATCCTGGTAAACATTTTTCCTCCTGATCCTGTTGGCGCGCGCCCATGCTAACGCGGCCTGTTTGCCGACAGAGCAGAAATCCTTGGGGCTCGACATTTGTCAATTTTAAGAAGAATCCCGTCTCCTGGTTTCAATTTTAGTAGCCGGCGCATCCCGAGCGCTGGGCCGGACTCGAATATCGCGAGGCTTTTTAGGTTTTTGCGAGCGCTGCCCGATGGCATCGTATTTGCCTCAGTCGATTTACAAACTCCATGAAGTTGTTACCATTCCGGCTCGATACCGATCAAGCATCCGGCAACGGAGGGAGAGCGGATCGACGTCGCAGCCGGTTTGCGCACCCCGGCTCTCAACCGCTTGCCATGCCCGAGCGGAGAAAGGAGCTACGCCCATGACAGCTTCTAAACCGACCCGCTACTCCGACAAGCTTAGCCGGCGCCGCGAGGAGATCGACTTGACCCTGCGGCATCTCGAAAACGAACGCCGGCAGGTCGAAACCAATACCGAATGGGCGAGTCGCGACGCTTATCATAACCGGATTAAATTACTTCAACGCCTGACCGGTTGGTATCGCGAAGAAATCGACCATGTAGAAGCCGCCATCGAACGCATGCGTACAGCTGGCTATGGGCGTTGCGCCGCTTGCCATAAGGCGATCGGGGCCAAGCGGCTGGCGGGGAATCCCAACGCCGAACTCTGCGCCGATTGCGAGGTTTCTAACGAGCGGCTGCTGTAGACCGTTGCGCCGCCGTCAAGGGACCGGATCGCACTTCCGCCGACGGTTCGATTTCCTCGCCTTCGATGGCTTGCGAGATTCCGAAACTGAGCCTCCGCGGTACGTGCCTCTACACCAGGCGCGAGCGCAGAAACGTTTCGCAATCGTCAACCAGTTTTTCCAGTGGCGCGTCGGTGTCGAGTTCCAGGCAGCGATCCGCTTTGATTTCGTCCATGGGCTCGTAGGCCGCTTTCTGCGCGACGTAGACCTCCCATCCGGCATCGGAGACGTCGCTGCCCGTTGCGCCCCTCAGGCCTAAACGCCGCGCCGTTGTCGCGTCGGACGCCGAGCAGCGAATCACCAGCAAGGGCACTCTATATTTTCCGGCTAGGCGGGCGACTTTTTCGCGCTGCACGCGGCGACCGAAGGTCGCGTCCAGGATCGCTCCCTCGCGCGCGCGAATTTGCTCCTCCGCATCCCGCGCCATGCGAGCGTAGGTTCGCTGGGTCATCCTGGCGTGGTAGATTCCCTGGTTCAGCGGCGCGACCTGCCGGCCGGTCTTCGCAGCGAGGGTTTTGCGCACTCTATCGGAATTGATCACGGCCATTCCTAATCGTCCGCCCAGCGCCCGCGCCAGCGTCGACTTGCCGCTGCCGGAAAAGCCGCAGACGATCACCACGAAAGGCTTGAGACCCGCCCATGTAAATCTTCGGGCATAGGCGAAGTAGCGCACCGCTTCTTCATTCCAGGCCCGGGCGCGCAAGGCATGCACCTTGGCGCGCACGAGCGCGCGATGGCATTCAAAAAAAGGCAGCACCACCGCCAGATCAGGATCTCCCACCAACTCGACGTAGCGAGCGATGAAAGGAATGCGGAGAGCTTCACCGCCGCGCACCGATAAATCCATGGTGAGAAAGGCAATCTCCAGCGCCAGATCGCAGCGGCGCAGCGCCTCGCTGAACTCGATACAATCGAAAATCTGAATGCCCTCGGGCGCAAAGCAGACATGCTCGGCGTGCAAATCGCCGTGGACATCGCGAATCCAGCCCTCGGCGGCGCGCCGCATGAGAAGGCTCTTGTGCGCTTCGATAAACTCCGCCCCGCACCGTTCGATCGTTCGCAGCGCGGCGCGTTCGGAACCGGCGCCGACCCAGGGCCCCAGTTCGGCGCAATTATCCCTCCATTGGCGCTCGATCCCTGCCCGATACTCGCTCGGATCGATGCCGCCAATTTTTTCCGCGCCACGGTGAAAGGCCGCCAGCACCTGCGCCGCGTCGCGCATCATTTGCGGCGTGACCTGCCCGGTCTCGAGAAGAAACGGCAGCATGCGTTTCTCCGGCAGACGGCGCATCACCAGCGTGTACTCGCGCGGCTCGGCCCAACCGCCCATGCGCCAGGCGGACTCGTCGAAGGAGATCGGCACAACCCCGAGATACACCGATGGCGCCAAGCGCCGGTTGAGCCTCAGTTCTTCCTGGAGATAGTGGCGCCGGGCCGCCAGCGTCGAATAGTCGAGAAACGAATAACGAACCGCTTTTTTGACTTTGTAAACGAGATCCCCGGCGAAAAAGAGATGCGAGATGTGAGTCTCCTTATGGGTGACTTCGTCGGGCGGCTTGGGATAGAAGGCCGGCTCCATCATCGCCGCGATCAAAGATTTCTGCCGGCCGGACTCTCCAAGACTGTCGATGGCTTGCTTGACGCGGGTCACCGGAAACCTCCGATGACGCATGACCGCAATAAGGATGCCACCGGCGAAAAGGGCCGAAAGTCTGGAGTTCGATTCCCGTAAAAGACAAATTTTCGGAGGCTTATTTCTGGATTATGGAATCAGCTCTACAAAACGGCACAATCAAAAAGCCGGCGGACCACGAAACCACCGAAAGCCGCGAAGCTAAAATCCTTCATGCCTGAGAATTTCGTCTGTGCCTGTCGTTCGCAGTGAAACCGGCCATTGCTTGCCTGGGCGCCGGCGCCCCAAGCCTTTCCCCGGTAATTCCTTTAGGCGATCCCCAGCTCTTCGATCTTCCGGTAAAGTGACGACAAGCTAATATCGAGAAGTTTGGCCGCTTCTCTTCGATCCTGCCCGGCCTGTTCCAGGGCCCTCTGGATATGCTGCTTTTCAAACTGACGCACAGCCTCCTTGAGATTGAAAGTGAAAGCGGCATTGCCCCGGCTGCTGGCCACGACCGCGGCGGGCAGGTCATTTAGAGTGATCCGATTCCCCTCGGCAAGGATCATGGTATGCTCGATCACGTTGTCCAGCTCGCGCACGTTGCCCTTCCAGGGCAAGGCCATCAGCACGCGCAACGCGTCTTCATCGACCCCCTGAAAATCTCTTTTCAACTCGGGGTTATGATGCCGGATGAAACGATCGACCAGGAGCGGGATATCCTCGGGACGCTGCCGCAGCGGCGGGATATGGATCTCCATGATGTTCAGGCGGTAAAATAAATCCTCGCGGAAGCGGCCGGCTTCAACTTCCTTTTTCAAGTTTCGATTGGTTGCGGCGAGCACCCGCACGTTCACATGGCGCGGCGTGGTGCTGCCGATCGGCAGGATCTCCTTCGCTTCCAAAGCGCGCAAGAGCTTGACTTGCAGGTGCTGGGGAATTTCGCCGATTTCGTCGAGAAAAATCGTGCCGCCTCCGGCTTTTTCAAACAGACCTTCCTGATTGGCGAACGCACCGGTAAACGACCCCTTGATGTGGCCGAATAGCAGACTCTCCAGCAAGGTCTCGGGCAGCGCACCGCAATTGACCGGCAAAAAGAGCTTGTCCTTGCGATCGCTGTGGGCGTGCAGCGCCAGGGCGACCAGTTCCTTGCCCGTGCCGCTCTCGCCGGTAATCAAGACCGTCGCCTGGGTATTGGCGACCTTTTTCACCATCTCGAGAACGTCGCGGATCGCCTTGCTCTTGCCGATGATGTTGTCGAAATGAAATTCCATGGGAGTTAGGAATGGGCGCCTGATGCTTAACGGGAATTTATGCGGGCTTACAGCCTTGCGGCCGATTCAAGCAATTTTGGATCGGAGCAGAAGCGGCGCAGAACACCCTTGAGTTTCAGCCGCTGGGCGCTTGCCGGCACTCCGAGATTCTCCATCGTTTTGGCGATTTGTGGACCGCCCAGTTGCAGCAACTGGCTATAGATCGCGTCGATCTCCGAGCCTTCGATCTCGAGGGCGATGCGAAAGGCCTCTTCGATTTCGAGAGAGCGCGTGCCTCGCTCCAGGTAAGCGAGCAGCCATGCTCGCAGCTCGTCCGCCTTCGCGCCGTTGATTTTAGGGTCGAGCTTATCGTCTTGGTAATTCTCGATCATCGCCCGGCAGGCTTGCAGGATACTGGCGTGCTGCTCCTCCTCCCGAGCCATCTCCCACCAAAATTCCCGGAGCTCGGGATCGGCCATAAACAGGTGGGAGAAGCGATAATAAATCTTGGAAACCAGCCGTTCGATCTCGGCAAATCCAAGCAGAGGATCGAACGGCGCCGTCGTATTCATCGGTCTTTGATGTTCTCCTTGAGAAATTCCAGCAGCTCGACATGTTTTTCGGAATCGCGGATCATTGAGTCAAGCAGGATCTTGAACAGCCCCTGATAATAGCCGCTGCTTTCTTTCGCCAGAGCTTTGTATTCCCTGATGCCGTCCTTTTCAAGCCGAATGAACGCCTCCGTAGCGGCGCGCAGCTCGCTGTTCATTTTCGCCTGGTCGCCGGCGCCCTCGAGGCTCCCGGCCGGCCTCGACCAGTTGAGGCTTCCCTTCAAGGTCGCGACCATGGCGTGCATCACGGCCCGATGTTTTTCTTCATCGGAAATGATCATTTGCATGACAAAACGAGTCAGTGGATTGGGCATTTCGCCAAGCATTTTCTTATAGTATTCGAGGGATTTTTCCTCCTTGGCCTCGTGCGCTTCAAACTCGTTCAATAGACGCTCGATGGGCGAAATCCCCTCGGGGTTTTTCATCATGCCAAATATCGTGGTCGCATCGGCAAAGTCTTCCATGGCTATCTCCTTTCCCATACGCTTAAGGCGATTGATTCTTTGAATGCCTCTTATTAAGGCGGCGCGCAATGGCTGTGCCAGAAGACAATCATACTGATTTTCACCAACTTAGCCAAAAGCGGCAACGGTCCTTTCCTAAATTTGGGAGGCATCGTGGGGCGGCTTCGCAGCCTTGCGAAAAACGATCAGGCCGTTTAATCATTAGGCAAGGGACACGGGGAAAATCCAATCGGCACGAAAACCGCTAGAGAGAGACGGCGCCAGTTAGGCGAAGACACGGCGACTCTCGGCATTCGTGAAACAGAAGGTGAGAAACCATGATCGAACCTACGACGCCTCCCGAGCGCAATCTGGGAATATTGGTTGGCGGCGGCCCGGCGCCCGGTATCAACGGCGTGATTGGGGCGCTGACTCTCGAAGCCCGCACCCGCGCGTGCAAGGTCATCGGCATATATGAGGGCTTTCAATGGCTCATGCACGGCGATATGCATCACATAAAAGAACTGGAGCACGAGGATGTCTCGCGCATTCACTTCCAGGGCGGCTCGGTGTTAAACACCTCGCGTGCCAATCCCACGAAGAATAGCGAGGACCTCGAACGCGTCGTCGCCACGCTGAACAGCCTCGGCATCGGTTATCTCGCCACTATCGGCGGCGATGACACCATGTTTGCGGCCAGCCGAGTGGCGGAGCGGGCCGGCGGCAGAATCCGCGTTTGCCATGTGCCGAAGACCATCGACAACGATCTGCCGTTGCCGGGTGAAATTCCGACCTTTGGTTTCGAAACCGCGCGCCAACTCGGCAGCGATCTGGTGCAAAATTTGATGGAGGACTCGCGCACCACCGGACGATGGTATTTTGTCGTCGTCATGGGCCGCTCCGCCGGCCATCTCGCCCTCGGTATCGGCAAAGCTACAGGGGCGACGCTCACGTTGATTCCCGAAGAGTTTCCCGGCCCGATTCGCATCAGCACCGTCTGTGACCTGTTGGAAGGCGCCATACTCAAGCGCAAGGCGTTGTGGAGCCGCTCCGACGGCGTCGCGATCATCGCCGAGGGACTGCTCGAACACATGACGGCGGAAGACCTGAACAGTATCGAAGGCGTAAAGATCGCCCACGACAGCTACGGCCACCTGCGCCTGGCTGAGGTCGACCTGGCCTATATCTTGAAAACCCTGGTCGAACATCGTTTCGCCGGGCGCGGCGCGCCGATGGCGATCGTGCACAAAAACATCGGCTATGAGCTGCGCTCGGCGCCGCCCATCGCCTTCGACTGCGAATATGTGCGCACGCTCGGTTACGGCGCCGTCGAGTTTTTGCTCAATCCAAACACGCAAGCGGCGAAACTGAACGGCGCGCTGGTCGCGCTGATTCACGGCAAACTTGAATATCTCGACTTCAAGGCGCTGCAAGATCCCAAGACCGGCAAGACCCGTGTGCGCGCGGTGGATATCGGGGCGCCGTCGTACAAAGTCGCGCGGGAATACATGATCCGCCTGGAAAAAGAGGATTTTTCCGATGCCAACAAGCTCCGGCTGCTTGCCCAGGCGGCGTCGTCTGATAAATATTTTTGCACGCCGGATGAATTCCGCGACCGCTATCAGCGTTTGACGACGGAACTTCTCGGCGGTGTTTAATCGCCAATGGATTAAGGAGACCCCATGCCCACGAAACTCGCGATTAACGGCTTTGGCCGCATCGGCCGCCTGGTGCTGCGCACCCTGCTCCAGCGCTACTCAAAAGATTTCACGGTGGTGGCCGTCAACGATTTGGCCGACTTGAAGACCAATGTGCACCTGTTTCGCTACGATACGACCTACGGCATTTATCCGGGCAAGGTGGAGGCCGGAGAGAACGTGATGAAGGTGGACGGGCAAACCATCGCCGTGTTGAACCATAAGGATCCCTCCCGGCTGCCATGGAACGATCTCGGCGTCGAAATCGTTGTCGAGGCAACCGGTGTATTCACGGATGGGGCCCAGGTGCGCGCCCATCTCGAAGCCGGCGCCAAGAAAGCGCTGATTACCGCGCCGGCGACCAATGAAGACATCACCTTGGTTCTCGGCGTCAACGACCGCGATTATCAGCCGCGCAGACATCATATCGTCTCCAACGCTTCCTGTACCACCAATTGCCTGGCGCCGGTGGCCAAAGTGCTGCACGACTCATTCGGCATCGAGCGCGGTCTTATGACTACGATCCATGCCTACACCAATGACCAGAGAATCTTGGACCTGAATCACAAAGACCTGCGCCGGGCGCGCGCCGCAGCGATGAACATCGTCCCCACGAGCACGGGCGCCGCAAAAGCCATTGGCCTGGTCATGCCCGAGCTCAAAGGAAAAATGCACGGGCTATCTCTGCGCGTCCCTACTTCGACGGTCTCGGTTGTCGATCTGGTCGTCGAGCTAAAAAAATCCGCCACCGTCGAGCAGATCAACGGCACGCTCAAAAAAGCCGCCGAGGAAAAGATGAACGGCGTTCTCGCCTACTCGGACGAGCCCTTGGTTTCCAGCGATTTTCGTGGTAATCCGGCATCCTCGATCGTCGACGGCCTGTCAACGGTGGTGCTCGAAGGCAAGATGGCCAAAGTGCTCAGCTGGTATGACAACGAGTGGGGGTACAGCTGCCGCGTCGGCGACCTCGCCAAACTGATGGTGGAAAAAGGACTGTAGGAGGTAAACCCGATGATCGCAAAAGACATCATGACCCGAGATATCGTGACCGTACCCCCAACCATGCCGGTCAAGAAACTGGCGATGACGCTGATCAAAAATCAGATCAGCGGCGCGCCGGTGGCCGGCAAGAACGGCAAAATCGTCGGCGTCGTTTCCGAAGCCGACATCGTCGCCAAGAATGGCAAGGACGTGAAATCGATCATGAGTAAAAAAGTCATCGGCGTTGCCGAAGAAACCCCGGTGGAAGAAATCGCCCGGCTCATGACCACCCATGCCATCAAGCGGGTGCCGGTGATGCGCGGCGGCGACATCGTCGGCATCGTCAGCCGCGCCGATATCGTCAGCGCCATTGCTCGCGGTGAACACGTGGCGATCCACACGCCGGTTTACGACCTGTAAGGCGTCCTGTCGACGTAGCGCCCGCCGCGTTCGCCCGGGGACATTTGCGATCGGCGGCCCCGGCCCAAATCGCGCATCGGGAGCACCGCTGCGGCAAACCCGAAGCGATGAAGCCGAAATCAAAAGTTGTCGCAGTGTTTCCATCCTTCTCTTC
>CAZILB010000070.1:12583-14121 GCA_964539925.1 uncultured Syntrophobacter sp.
GTTCTCAGTTCTAAGAAGAGCCGGTTGAAAATTTCCAATCGATAGGAATGGCGCCGGCCCGAGTCCGTAAAACACTCCCGGCTGGGCAGCCAACTCGGCTCTGATCCTCCTGGCATCGGGCTTGCTTAGGATTGCTTGCGATCATGCTCCAGCGCTCGCCTGGCATGGTCGAATCAATCATCTACAGGAGAGAATCATGGCGGAAAAAAACGCAAGCTTCGACGACTGGAAGGATCTGTTTTTCAAATGGCAAAAGGACATCGGCTTCGACGCTTCGCTGGCAAAAGACTACAAGTTCGAGGCGCTATACGACGAAGGCACGAGTGCCGACATCGAGTTCGGCGAATTCAAGGGCCGGAAAAAATTCGCCAAGGTTCTCGACGTCCCCACGCAAGACATGCGCGACGCCCTGCTGCACCTGATATTCTATCAGGGCGACACCGAGTTCGGCTCCTCGGAACAACAGAGAAAACTGATCGACGGTGCGCCGAGCGAATACGACCGCCAGTGCCTTTTGCGGGTCATGCGCGAGGAACAACGCCACGGCTGGCAGATGTGCCATGTCTTGATCAGCAACTTCGGCGACTCGGGAAAACTCGAAGCAAGAAAGTTGCTCGAGCGCCGTGCCTATGAAGGCACCCGCCTGCTCGGGGCGTTTAATAAAACGGTCGATAATTTCATCGACTTCGTGACCTATACCTGCTTCATCGACCGCGACGGCAAATACCAGCTCACCATGTTGCGCCATTCCAGCTTCGCGCCCCTGTCGCGCAGCATGGGACCGATGTTGAAAGAGGAAGCTTTTCATCTGTTCACGGGGCAAAGCGGCTTGTCGCGCATCGTCAATGCCGGCAAGGTGCCCGTCGAAATCATCCAGAAGTATCTTAACAAGTGGCTGTCCACCGGCTACGATCTGTTCGGCAAGGACCGCTCCGGCTCGGCGGCGAGATTTTACCGCTGGGGATTCAAAGGCCGTTTCGACGAAGCCACCGCCAAGGAGCTCCCCGAGGATCTCGAACGGCTCAACGAACAAGCGCGCCTGCTTTACTACCAGGAAGACTGCGAGATTATCGAATCGTTGAATCGACTGATTCCGGAAGGAAAAACCAAACTGTGCGCCCCCGATATGAAATTCAACCGCGAGATCGGCGACTACGCGGGTAAAAATTTCAGCGTGACGGGCGAACCGCTTTCCGAGGCGGAATTTGCGGAACACCTGAAGAACGTGCTGCCGGGACCCGAAGATATGAGAATCCTGGAACCGATCTTCAAAGCCGGCCATTGGATGAGCACTGGCGCCGCCAACGCTTAGGGTGAAAACGCTCTCCGCCTCTGCCGGCCAAGCTTGACGGCTTCGGCCACTCGGGCATGGGCAGCGTCAACGATGAGAATCCAAGGCGGACCCGTTCCAAGAACCGGGAACGCCGCATTCCCCATCGGTTGCCCAAACCGTTGTTTTTTTTAAGTAAATTGGCCGGCAAGCGCTTTCCCATCAGGTGGCGCGTTGCTTGCGTCGCTAATCTTAAGAGGGTTTCTAC
>CAZILB010000070.1:14221-18691 GCA_964539925.1 uncultured Syntrophobacter sp.
TTTAGATGGATGCGGATAAAGCTTATTAGCGGATCCAAACCGAAGGGCGGCGCTGCTGCGAAATTTGTGCTGAAAGAAAGGAGCTGTCTAGTGAACGCCGTACTCTCCATTGCACGGCCGGTGGTCAAAACCGCCGGCCCCGACCATCCCGCTCCGGCAAAAGCGAAATTTAAGTCCGTGCCGGAAACCCACAAAGTCTTGCCCGAAACGAAATACCGACGGGTGATTTCGGATCTCGAATCAGTGCTGCTGGACATCAGCACGGACGGCGTCGGCATCAACACGCCGGACGGCAATATAAGCCCGTCAACGCTGAGTAGCTGGGCCGAGCAGTTGAGAGACGCCCTCGAGACATTGTCGAAAGCGCAATAGAAATGGCGGCGGAATCGCATATCGATCGAACAACTGGAACCTTGGAACCTTCGAGACGGGCCGCAGTATTAATTCGAACATTGAACTTTTAAGCCTCGAATCCTTGACCAGATTTCGATCGACCTTTTGCCTTTCTGCAAATTCCCAGTTTTTCTTTGTTGCGCTTTGCGGTGGTCAATCGTCTCATTGGCAGGAGAGGAGGGCTGCCGATGAAATTCAAAACATTCGGGGCTATTTTCATGCTCGTTGCCGTGGCCGGCCTGGCCAGCGGTTGTCACGCTCTAAAAACCCGAGATTCCCATCGCGGTTCCGGTTATGGCTCATACCGTGACGGTTTCCGCGATGGCCGCGCCTACGATTCGCGCCGCGATGATTGGCGCGACCGCCGCGATTCGAACTGGCGCCGCTGGTAATCGAAGAAACCGCGCGCCAGTTTCACGATCTTGGTTGCAAAGGCGGCAGGCGAGGCCTAGCGCACCTCGTCGCCGCTTTTCGTTCCTACCCGTCAACGCGGCTGCACCCGCTATTTCCAGCTTCGGTTAGCCTTTGGCATTGAAGGAATAGTCCTTGGCCTGTTTACTAAAGTCTCAAAGCCGACTATTTAGACATAGCAGCGCTTCCGTCTATGCATCCCGAGCCCGCCTCAACCGCCAGGTCAGCAATGGCTGTCGAGCTGCGCAGGGTCCGGCGCGTGTTCGCCGGCGGCCCGAGCGTGCTGGACGGCATCGATCTCAATGTCCCCGCCGGAGAATTCCTCGCCATCCTCGGCCCTTCGGGCTGCGGCAAGACGACGCTGTTGCGGATTATCGTCGGATTGGACAATCCCGACAGCGGCTCGGTCACAATCGGCCAACGACCCGACGCCCGTAAACAAGTCGCTTATGTTTTTCAGGATGCCCATTTGCTGCCCTGGCGCGACGCCCTGCGCAACGTGGCCTTGCCCCTCGAACTCATGGGAATACCCCGCGTCGAGCAGCTTGAAGCGGCTGCCGAAGCCATCGAGCAGGTCGGCCTGGCCGACGCGCGCCATCTTTATCCAGCTCAACTTTCCGGCGGCATGCGCATGCGAGTCTCGCTCGCCCGCGCCCTGGTAACCCGGCCTTCGCTGCTTCTGCTCGACGAACCGTTCGCCGCCCTCGATGAATTAACGCGCCACCGGCTCGACGAGCAGCTTCACCAACTCTGGCGAAACCGGCGCATGACCGTGATCTTCGTCACCCATTCGATCGCCGAAGCGGCGTTTTTAGCTCAACGCGCGGTCGTGCTAACCCGCCGCCCGGCGCGGACCGTGCTCGACCACCGGATCGTCCTGCCCGAGCCGCGCACGGCCGTGCTCCGCACCGCGCCTGAGTTCGCGCGCGAGCTCGGCACTCTGTTCGAAGCCCTGGAGCAAGGCCAGGAGAGCCCCAGGTGAGCACGGATCGTTTCGTACGCGACATCCTCCTGCCGCCGATTGTCCCGATGATCGTGGCGCTTGCCGGCACGGAGATCGCTGTTCGGCTGTCCTGGATACCCGCTTTTCTGGTGCCGGCGCCCTCTATGGTTTTTGCATCGATCGTGCGCGACGGGCCCGAGCTTGGGCGCGCCGCTCTGGACACCACCGGTGCTGCGCTCCTCGGTTTCGGCATGAGCATCGCGGCCGGCAGCTTGACTGCGGTTGTGCTTTCTTCGGCTCCGTGGGTGCAGCGGGCTTTTTATCCCTACGCGGTGTTTTTCCAGACGGTGCCGATCATCGCCATTGCGCCGCTGCTGGTGATTTGGTTCGGTTGGGACCGCACCGTGGTGGCGTCGGCGTTTATCGTTTCGATCTTTCCGATCATTGCCAACACCCTGACAGGAATCCTGTCCACCGATCCGGCCTTGCGCGATCTCTTTCGATTATACGAAGCCAGACCGCTGGCAACGCTGCTCAAACTGCGCATCCCTTTCGCCCTGCCGCATATCTTCACCGGACTGCGCATCGGCGCCGGCCTCGCCGTCATCGGCGCCATTGTCGGCGAATTCATCACCGGCGCCGGCATCGGCGGCGCCATCATGGTCGCGCGCCAGCAGAGCCGCGTCGACAAGGTCTTCGCCGGGTTGCTGTTGGCCTCGCTCCTCGGCATTGTGCTTTTCATGGCGATCAATGGGCTCAGCCGGCTCGCGCTGCGCCGCTGGCATGCGTCGGAGAGCGGGCGCTAATACAACCCGAAGATGAATCCCGTGGTAAGACTTCGATGGTGGTTCAGCTTGCTAAAGATCTCTCACTTTGTTCGAGATGACAGATCCGTTGGTTTATTGTCATTCCAAGGGCACGCAAGGAATCTTTCTCTCGGGCTGGATTCGTGGCGAACGCCGGCTGAACCGCTGCCAAAACTTCCGATGCTTTTACTTTTCACCGTGCTTTTGACCGCAGGCTGCGGTAATGAGAAAGAAGCCGATGTCGATGCGACGCTTCCACGAGTGGCTTTGCAACTCAACTGGAAGCCCGAACCCCAGTTCGGCGGCTTCTATGCCGCCCAGATAAACGGCATCTACGCCAAACATGGGCTCGATGTCACGATCACCGCCGGCGGCGCGGGCGCACCCACCGTCGAAATGATCGGCGCGGGAACGGTGCCGTTCGCCATCGTCAGCGCCGACGAGGTCGTCCGCGCTCGTGCCCGAGGCAACCCGGTCCTCGCCTTGTTTGCCGTTTACCAGACCAACCCGCAGTGCCTCATGACGCGGGCAGCCCGCGGCGTCAATACTTTGGCCGAGCTGTTTTCCGTCCCCGGCACGCTGGCGATGGAGCGCGGTCTTCCCTACTCGGATTTTTTGGAAAACAAATACGGCTTCAAAAATTTAAAGATCGTGCCCTCGCCGTTTGGCGACCTGACGCTCTATAGAACCGAAGAGACCTACGCCATGCAATGCTTTGTCACCTCGGAACCGTTGGCGGCAAGGCGGATCGGCATCGAACCCCGGGCGTTTTTAATCGCGGAATCGGGTTATAACCCCTACACCACCGTTCTCGCCACAAGCGAAGGTTTTGTAAAAGCCAATCCGAAAATTGTCCAGTCCATGGTCGCGGCCGTGCGCGACGGCTGGCAGGCCTACCTCGACGATGCCGACAAGACCAATGAATACATGGGCAAGCTCAATCCGACCATGGACGCGCAAACCTTCAAGGAAAGCGCCGAAGCTCAGAAGCCGCTGATCCAATCACCCGAAACGGAAAAACTTGGCCTCGGCGCCATGACCCTGGCGCGCTGGCACGAACTGGTGCAACAACTGGTCGAACTCAAGGTTATCGACCGGCCGATGGCAGCGGAGTCATGCTTCATGGAACCGTCGAAAGCAAAGTAGCCGGTTAGAGATAACGCAGGCGCGCTCGTCCGCAACCGACATAAGAGATCACTTTTTCGCCAGGTCCCGCAGATAGCGCAGGCCGGCCTGGTACTCATCGAAAAGCTTTTTCAACCCGTCTTTGACCATCCGGTCGGCGCTCGCGCCGATCAATGCGTCGGGGGGCTCTCCCAAAGCTTTGGTAAAATCATTGCGAAACGCCGGATCCCGGGTCATCTCTTCAAACGCACGCGTCAGGGTCGCGATTTGTTCGGCGGGCACGCCCGGAGTCAAGCCGATCGAGTACTGAAAGGCCTGCGGGATCACGGCCGCTTTCCAGGCCTCCCACGCGGGGCCCGTTTGCTTTTCCTTCGGCAAGACCTCCGCCAACGTCGGCACATGGGGCAGGAGCTCCGACCGCTTGAAGGTCTCGTCCGGAGCCATGATGCCGGTTTGCCACAAGACCGCGGCCACACCGTCCTTTTCGCGCGGCTCGATGTTGGCTTTGTAACCGTCCTGCGGATCTTCGAACAGGTGGATTTCGCCTCGCTCGAACGCCGCGAGCAGATCCGACGAACCTTTGTAGCCGGTCACCCAGGTATGCTCCACTCCGAAAAGCCTGAGACCCAGTTTGGGTCTGAGGCTCCTCAAGCTCGTCACACCCGAGGCGCCGACCGCAAGCTTGACGGACGATCGCTGCAAGTCCCCCGCCTTCCGCACCTGCGTGGTCTGCGGATTGATGACGGTGAGCCAACTATCGGACCCCATCCAAAGTATCGGCACCTGGCGGAT
>CAZILB010000071.1:0-8496 GCA_964539925.1 uncultured Syntrophobacter sp.
AGATCGTCGGCGGCTGGGAGGAGAAATATAAAATTCCAATCTTTACCTCGGGCATGACGCAAAGCGCGGCACTGCGCGCCCTGGGAATTAAAAAATTCGTCGGCTGCACGTACTACCGCGACCGAAAGATGAACGATATTTTTACCCGCTATTTCACCGATGCCGGCTTCGAAGTGCTTGGCATGGAGGGTATGGACACATCGCCGTATGAGGCGGATAAAATATCTACGGACACGATCTATCAGCATTTGAAGTCGTCGTTCCACAAGCACCCGACCGCCGAGGGTGTCTACCTTCTCGGCTCCGGCGCCTGGCAGGTGAAGGACATCGTCGCCGTGGAAAACGATCTCGGCGTCCCCGTGGTGCATCCGGTTGCCGCGCGGGTTTGGTACGTGCAGAAACAGTTGAAAGTGAGAAATCCGCTTAAAGGAGCGAGCCGGCTGTTGGAGGATTTGCCGTAAGGGAATTGAACTACCCTGCAGCAAGCTGCGGGGTATAAGAATGCGCAGAAGGGATGTGTCTTAAGGGCGTCACCCCCGAGTGCTTTTGTCGGGGGTCCAGTACGAAATTCGCCTGGATTCCCGCTTAGTATGCGGGAATGACGGACTTCGGAGAAAGAACGTTCTTGAGGCGGCACGCTGCGGGGGGAATCGACCCCAACGAGATTGAAAAACCCCATTTGCTGTCATTCTGGCGCAGGCCCGAATTCAGAGAGGGCGTATGCCATACGCTACGAAAACTCCTGAAAGCGGTTTTTACCGGCAGGGCGAACTTTCACATCAATCCAGCTGGCTCCACTCCATGAACTCTTCCAGCCCCAGTTTCTCCAGCGTGTCTTTGAAGGGCCGGCCGGTGCGTTCGTGGCGGCCGGAGAGTTTGTAATAGTCCCAGATCATGTCGGGCAGCCACTTGGCGATGGTAAAGCCTTTGTATTTGCCGTCAGGGATCGGTTCGAGAAACCTCGGGCCGACGTCCTGCCAGTCGAAGTCGGCGATCCAGCCGCGCTGGGTGCCAAACAGGCTTTGCAGGATCATGCTGCGGTGGCCGGCTTGCAAGGCATCGTCCATGGAAAAGCTCCAGCCGGTGATGGCGTTGAAAGCATCGACGATACTGTTGAGGCCGTCCTTCTTGTTGCTTTCCTGGGCGAACCAGCAGCCGCCGAAGATGCCGGTGAACTGGCGATACTGCTCGGAAAGCACGTGAGACCAGACCCAGCCTTCCGGGTTATCCATTTCGAGCGGTCCCCATTTTTCCTTGTCGCGCAGATCCGGCGGCGGACTTTTCGAGCCGCCGCCCTGGGGCTTCATGCCGCCGCTGGCGACCAGCTCTCTTAACATTTGCCCGAGCAGCGGGCGCCACTCGTGCATCGCCGGGGTGCCGCCTTTGGTGTGAACGGCCCATTTCGGCGCGTCGCCGCCAAGGGCTTCCGCGAGTTGTTTGGGACCTTCGGCGAGCAGATTGCCGAGCCAGCCTTCGCGCCGAGCCGCCATGCCCAAGAGTTTATCGACGGCCTCGACGTTGCCCCATTCGAGTTTCAAGCCGTCGGTGCGGTCCGGGCCGAGAAGCCCCTTTTCCCAGGCTTCGAAGGCGACGCCGGCGCCGCAGGAGAAGTGGCTGCACTCGATGCCTAGATTATTGATTTTTTCGGCGAGGTAGAGCACGGCATTGCCCTTGATGCCGAGATTGAAAAAAGTATCGAGCCACTCGCCGCCGGCATTGAAATGGACCACCGTGCCTTGGTATTCGCCTTCGCCAAGCCTGGCGTCCCACGGGCACATCCGCGCGCATTGAAAGCAGGGACGAAGCACCACGTCGTTCTGCTCGAACCCTTTGATATGCGCGGGATTTAAATCCGTGCTGCGCCAGTTCAAATTATTCAGCGCGCCCCAGGCTTCGCCGTGCCCGTACTTGGTTTTCTTTTTCTTGACATCATGTTGCTGCAGCACATTGCGCCATCGGAGTCCGGCCTCGGCGAGCTTCGTCTTGTCGCGGTAGCTCGGCCGCAGCGTGCCGGAAACGACGATGGCCTTGAGCTTCTTCGAACCGAGCACGGCGCCGCCGCTGTGCGCGGCAAAGTGATTGTAGTCGTTGGCGAGCATCGCGGCGCGGTTCAAGTTCTCGCCAGCCGGTCCGATGCAGAGCACGCGCGCGTCGCGATCGCCGACAATCTCGCGCAGCCGGTCTTCGGTGTCGCGGGTGCCCAGGCCCCAGACCTGTGCGCCGTCGCGCAGTTCCGCCCTGCCGTCCTTGATGTGGAGATAGACCGGCTTCGGCGAAGCGCCGTTGACGATGATCCCATCGTACCCCGCCGCCTTGAGGGTGGTGCCCCAGTAGCCGCTGGTGGCGCCCCGTCCGAGGGTGTTGCCGGTGAGCGGGCTCAAATAAACCGCGGTCATTTTGGTGCCGCCGGGCGTGAAACCGTTCCCGGTGAGCGGCCCGGTCATCATGACCACGCTGTTTTCCGCGCCGAAGGGCGTGGCGTCGAGCGGCAGCTCGTGCATGAGAATATATAGCGCAAGAGCTTGCCCGCCGATGAACTTTCTCAGGATCGACTCTTCCGGTAGATTTTCGTCCTTCAGCGTTCCCCGGGTCAGATCGACGCGAAGGATCTTGCCCATGTAGCCCCCGGGAAGGGGAGTGGTGCGGATGGTGGGGAATAGCTCCATTTTTGTCGCTGCCTTTTTAGGGACTTAATAGTTCCAGTGGTTCAAAACGTTCCAGCCCGTTGCAGTCGTTAAAAGCGGACAAAACTCCAATGTTCAGCGCACGCCGAAATTGGTTCGCAGCGCTTCGTCTCGCCGTCAAACATGGCCGATGAACAGATCGTCGATGGGCAACATGGTTTTCATGAGCCCCTGTTCGATCTGATAGCGATTCATGGCCGCCAGCGTTCGTTTTTCGTTCTCGCCCATAACATAGGCATAGGGGTCTTCGCCGAGGACCGCGCGCTCTCGTTCATAACCGGCGCGCTCTTCCTCGGACATGTATCGTCCCGCCACTTTGCGGGCCTCGATAAAGGCGCGCGTCAGTTTCGCCGGCAGGTCCGGGTGGCGCTCGGCGACTTCGCGGCGGATCGACAAGACATGCATGATCGGATTGATACCGGTTTTTTTGACGTAGTCGATGATCTCGTCGTTGTCATCGAATAGCGGCTTCACTCCCGGATAGGCCGCCATCATCTTCGGCGTCTCGCCGCCGCCGAAGAAGCCCGCATAGCCGTTGTCTCCCGGCACGATGGCGCCGTGCAATTCGCCCTCATGCAGCATCTGCGAAAGCACGAGCTTCTCGCCGCCGAAAGGCGGAGGCGGCTCGATACGCTGCACTTTGACCGGCAGCTCGTGGCCGATAAAAACTTCCCGGCCCGAAACGAACCACTGCATATCGGTGGTTTTGATATGGTGGGCGTCGAGCAGATAGCCGCGCGCCCAGACCACCGCCGTCGCGCCGTAGCGGAAGCAGCCGAATTTTTTCCCCCGCAGTTCCGAAGGATGCTTGAGCTTGCCTTCGCAGTGATAGATGTTTCGCTGGCGCGGCCCGCGCTCGAAGAAAACCGGGATGGCCAACAGCGGTTGGCCCTTTTCGATGGCGCGGAGCAAG
Organism: uncultured Syntrophobacter sp.; assembly: GCA_964539925.1. Lineage (GTDB taxonomy): Bacteria > Desulfobacterota > Binatia > UBA9968 > UBA9968 > DP-20. The sequence goes on from CAZILB010000071.1 coordinate 3,598, forward strand.
CTCGCGGCCGAGACTTCGCCGACATCCCACTGGCCGTGGAGATATTTATAGTGGCGCTCTCCCGAGGTCGTAAAGTTGGGGTCGACGGCGAGCTCGTAACCTTCGACGCCGACTTTGCCGTCGATGATCGCCTGGCAGCGCGGATGGTCGGGCAGGCCCAGGGTGATTCTAGGGTTGGTCGCCATCGCAAATGTCCTTTCAAGATCGCAGAACAAATCTTCGTTCAAAACGTTCAAACCTTTTCTGCCTTCTTCAATCCTCCCCCGCGTCGCGGGGGAGGAAACAGGTGGGGGCTTGAACTGAGCGCAGCGGTTGAACGACTTGAGCGTTTTGAACGCCGGGTTAGTTCACTTCCGATTAAAGATATCCTCTTTCGCGAAAATATTTCATAGCCCCGGGGTGCAGCGGAATGTTTAGTTGCCCGGCTTCGCCGCCGCGGCAAAACTCGCGCATGGTCATGGGGCGTTTGTCGAAGTGGTCCACTGGGATCTGCTTGTAGCAAAGGTCTACGGCTTTGGCCATATTATAGGCGATCGCCGCCGGCAGATTGGCGCGGCAAAACAACGTCCAGCCGCTGAAGTCGACGCAAGGGATGTCGCGATCCAGTTTGGGATAGTGCTTGCGCGTCAGCATAGCCCTCGGGAATCCCAGTTTTTCCATGTGGCGCGCCGCGCCGTCGTTGATCGGCAAAAAGCGCATGCCGGCGCCGAGTGCCAGGTTGCCCCAGCTTTTCACGCCTTCGTCGAACACGGCCTCGGCTTTGCCGGACTGAATGTGGTCGCGGCGATCCTTGCTGCTCGGCGACGCCGCTTCGAAGATTTTACCGCCCCAGCGCTCGATGTCGCGGAAGTTCATGCCGTAGGCTTTGAGCACTTCCTCGATGGCATAGACGGTGGTCTGCAGCTTGCCGCGCCGGCGCGTCGAGATCCGCAGCGGGTATTTTTGTTTTTTTATGTCCTCGAGGGATTCGATGCCGGTCTCTTTGCGCACGGCGAAGATCAGCCGGTCCCAAGTCGGGAACACGCCGATCGCGCGCAAGGGAATTTTCTTTTTATAAAAGCCGCATCCGAGATAGGCCATCGCCGAAAGACCGACGGGATTGCCAAAGCCAAAGTCGATTTTCTTTCTGTCGACGAGCAGCGCCGGACCGGTGCCGCCCAGTTCCGAGTCGCGCCAGCCCATGGCGACATCGAGCCGAGATTGGCGCGGCAAGTCCGCGTTGTTGAAAAACGTCAGGGCAACGACGTTGGCGATATCGACGCGCTTGGATGTGGCGCCGATGGTCAGTCTAATGGGTTTGTCCATGTTGTAGTCCTAATGAAGGTTTCTGCTGGATTGAGTCGGACTGTTCACCACGAAGATCCTGGCGCGGCGAAGTGCACGAAATCCAGAGGAAAAAATTGTTCCGACCTTCGGGTCCTTTGTATGCAGCCTTTGTGGCGACATAGATTGTTCGTGCTCCCCTCAGTTCGCTTGCCGCGCGCGCCGGCCACCGGGCTGGGGAAAGTGCAGCCCAAGTAATTCTCCTCGCTGTTGTCGATTTCATAAACCGGGAGTGATTTAATGCCGAAGGTTGGGAAGTGTCAAGTCATCGTTTCTGGGACAACTTATTTCACTGTGAAATCTCTGCGAAGGGCAATTTGCTTCCGGCTGACTGTTCTGTTTATGATTCGAGCTTAGATGGCACAGACATTTTTCAAAGTGTTGCCGCCCGAAGAGGCGCGCCGTTTGTTGCTGGCGGTCGAACCGGTCGGTGTCGAGAGAATTGCTTCGATTCAAGCGCGCGGACGCGTGCTGGCGGAAGATCTTCACTCGGCCGTCGATCTGCCGCATTTTCACCGCGCCGCCATGGACGGATACGCGGTCAAGTCGAAGGACACTTTCGGCGCCAGTCAAAGCCTGCCGGCCTATCTCAAACTTGCTGGCGTGATAGAGATGGGCAGGGAAGCGACGGAGCGGTTGGCGAGCGGCGCGGCCATGCGCATTTCCACCGGCGGCATGATGCCGCCTGAAGCCGATGCGGTGGTGATGGTCGAATATACCGACGAGACGGACAGTGGGCTGGTCGAGATTCACCGTGGCGTGTCGCCCTGGCAAAACGTCATCCAGATCGGCGACGATATCAAGAAAGGCGAGCCGGTGTTTCCGCGCGGGCGGCGGCTGCGCGCCCATGACTTGGGCGCGCTCACCGGTGTCGGCATTTCGTCGATCTCGGTATACCGGCAGCCGCATGTGGCGCTCATCTCTACCGGCGATGAGATCGTCGATGCGGACACAGAACCGCGTCCCGGACAGGTGCGCAACATCAACCAGCACTCGCTCGCCGGCTTGATTGAAGAGTGGGGCGGCGAACTGAAAGACTGGGGTGTGATCCGCGACGAGCGCGCGGCGCTGCAGCAGGCGATCGGCGCAGCTCTCGAATGGGGCGATGTCGTGCTGCTCTCCGGCGGCAGCTCCATGGGCGCCAAGGATATCGCGCTCGAAACCATCCTGTCTTTCCCCGACTCCGAATTCATCTTTCACGGCATCTCCATCGCGCCCGGCAAGCCGACGATTTTCGCGCGGGCTTGCGGCAAACCGATCCTCGGACTTCCCGGCTACCCGGTTTCCGCCTTGGTGATCTTCGATCTCTTTGCCGCGCCCCTGATTCGCCGTCTGGGCGGCGAGAGCGCCGATGCCCTGGAGCGCTTCACGCGCACGGCGCGAGCAAAATTGAAAACCAACGTGGCGTCGCAGGTCGGGCGCGAGGATTATGTGCGCGTGACTCTCGAACGCCAGTCGGAGGGCCTATTGGCAACGCCGCTGCCGAGCAAATCGGGCGCGATCTTCACGCTGGTCAAAGCCGACGGCATGGTGCGGATCGACATGAATCAGGACGGCTTGGAGCAGGGCGAAGAGGTCGACGTGATTCTTTTCTAGTTTCGGGTAGGGGTTCAGGGATTTGAACCCGAAACTCGGAACATCGAACCCGGAACTGCCCAAGACCATGGCGCGCAAACGATACCTCAAAAAGACCGCTTTGAAGGAAGCGCGCGAGATGTTTCTAGCGATCGTCGATCCGGCGAAACTGGCGGCCGAGGAAATTAGCGTCGAGGACGGGCTCGACCGCATCACTGCCGAGCCGGTGTTCGCAAAAATGTCCTCGCCGCACTACCACGCTTCGGCCATGGACGGCGTCTGCGTGCGCGCCGAAGACACCTTCGGCGCCACCGAGTTCGCCGGCAGGAAGCTCACGTTGACGAAGGATGATTTGCCGGGATCGACGGTCTTCAAGTACGTTGATACCGGCAATGCGCTACCCGCCTGGGCCAACGCGGTGATCATGATCGAAAAGGTCCATCAGATCGACGAGCGCACGATCGAAATCTTCGAGTCGGTGGCGCCGTGGAATCATGTGCGCCTGGTGGGCGAAGACGTAGTTGCGACAGAACTGCTGTTGCCGCGCGCGCATCGCCTGCGCCCCTACGATCTCGGGGCGCTTCTCGCCGCCGGTCATACCGCGGTCCGGGTTAAAGCGCGGCCCAAAGTCGGTATCATTCCGACCGGCGATGAATTGATTCAGCCCGGCGAGGAGGCCAAACCGGGCGCGGTGATCGATTTCAACTCGACCGTGCTGGCCGCATTCGTGCATGAGTGGGGCGGAAGGCCGGTCAAATATCCTCGTGCGCCCGACGATCCCGATCTGCTCAAACTAGCCGCTCGCCGAGCGGCAAAGGAATGCGATCTGGTAGCGATCATCGCCGGCTCTTCGGCGGGGGAGCATGATTTCACTTCGGAAGTCGTCGCCCAAACGGGGGAGTTGCTCGCCCACGGCATCGATGTCATGCCGGGCAAACCGGCGGTGCTGGGCCGGGTTGGCGGCACCCCGCTGATCGGCGTGCCGGGTTATCCGGTATCCGCCATCGTGATCGCGCGCGAAATCTTGCGCCCGGCTCTGGAAAAATTTCTCGGTTGTGCGGCGCCTAACTACTCGACCGTGCGTGCCGTGGCGCCCAAAAAAATCGCCTCGCACCTCGGTCTGGAAGAGTTTTTACGCGTCACCTTGGGGCGTGTGGGCGAAAGACTTGTCGCCGTGCCGCTCGCCCGCGGCGCGGGCGTGATCACCACCATGGTTCATGCCGACGGCCTGATGCGGATACCCAGTCTGGTCGAAGGCTTGAACGCCGGCGATGAGGCCGAGGTCGAGCTCTTGCGGCCGATCGAAGACATCGAGAACACGATTCTCTGCACCGGCAGCCACGACCTTGCGATCGGCGTATTGGAAGATCAATTGAAATTGCGCTACGCCGAGCTCAAGATCGCCGCCACTAACGTCGGCAGCCTGGGCGGTCTGCTCGCGCTCCAGCGCGGCGAGACCCATATCGCCGGCACTCATCTGCTCGATCCCGAAACGGGGGCCTACAACGTTGCCGACATCCAGCGGACGATTCCAAAAGTTCCCGTTGCGCTGGTGCATCTCGCCCATCGCGAGCAGGGTATTCTCGTCGCTCGCGGCAATCCCAAAGCTATTCGCAGCCTCGAGGATCTGGCGCGCGCCGGCGTGCGTTTCGTCAACCGCCAGCCCGGTTCGGGCACCCGTGTGTTGCTGGATTTCGAGTTAAAGAAACGCGGCATCGATCCCGTTTCGATCGCCGGCTACGAGCGCGAAGAGTTCACTCACATGGCGGTGGGCGTCGCGATCGCGAGCGGTCTGGCGGATGCGGGTCTTGGGGTGCGCGCCGCGGCCAACGCCCTTGGCCTGGAGTTTTTGCCGGTTGCGAGCGAGCAGTTCGACCTGCTGATGGCGCGGCCGTTCTACGCATCGCCGCGGGGCCAAAAGCTCTTGGAAATCATCGCTTCCACGAGCTTTAAAGCTGCGGTCGCCGCTCTCGGCGGGTACGATACCGCGCGCGCCGGCGA
>CAZILB010000071.1:8596-18372 GCA_964539925.1 uncultured Syntrophobacter sp.
CCGTGCTTTTTGCGCGGTCTTTCTTCTTTTTTGGAGCGCAAAATTTCCAGGGATTGAATGAGCCGGCGGCGGGTTTCGCGAGGCCGGATCGCGGCGTGGGCGAACTGTTTGGACAGAGCTTCGAAGGGGCCGTTGAAGCGCTCGAGATACTCGGCCATTTTCTCGGCCCGGGTCTTGGCGGGATCGGCCGAGTGCTCGATCTCACGGCGAAAAAGCACGTTGACCGCGCCGCCGCCGCCCATCACCGCCAGCTCGACGCCGGGCCAGACAAGAAGCTGATCGGCGCCCATCTCGCGGGTGCAGAGCGCCTGCTTGGCGCCGCCATAGCCCTTGCGCAGCACCACGGTGATCTTTGGCACCGTCGCCTCGGCGTAGGCATAGAGCATTTTCGCGCCGTGCCGGATGATCCCTTTTTCTTCCTGCTGCTTGCCGGGAAAAAAACCCGGCACATCCATCAAGGTGACGACTGGGATATTAAATGCGTCGCAAAAGCGGATGAAGCGGGCCGCCTTGTCCGCGGCGTCAACGTCGAGGCTGCCGGCGAGAAACATCGGCTGATTGGCGACGAAGCCCGCCGGATAACCGTCGAGGCGGCCGAAACCGATCACTAGATTGCGCGCGAACTTTGCCTTTAACTCGAAAAAATCGCCGTCGTCGACGATGGCCTTGATGACTTGCAAAATGTTATAGGCGCGCTTCATGTCGTCGGGCACGATCTTATCGAGGTTGTCGAGCATCCGCCCGGGGTCGTCGCCGCTCGCTTTCCGCGGCGGCAAGGATTCGAAGCTGGACGGCAAAAAACCGACGAGCTTTCTGATCGTCGCCAGACATTCCTCGTCGTTCTTGGCCACCAGGTCGGTGACGCCGGAAACTTCGGAGTGAATTTTCGCGCCGCCCAACTCTTCCATGGTCACGGTTTCGCCGAGGACTTCTTTGATCACCGCCGGGCCGGTGATGAACATCTGACTCGAGTTTTGCACCTGAATGATAAAATCGGTGAGCGCCGGCGAATAGGAGCCGACGCCGATGCAGGGCCCCATGATCGCGGAGATCTGCGGCACGCATCCGGAGGCGATGCTGTTCTCGAAAAAAATTTTGCCGATGGCCGAAGTCACCGAAAGGCCTTCCTGGATGCGCGCGCCGGCAGAATCGTTGAGTCCGATGACCGGCACGCCGAGCTTGCGCGCGGTCTGAATGCAATAGGCGATTTTCTCGGCGTGGGCGCTGCCGACGCTGCCGGCAAGCACGGCGCGGTCCTGCGAGTAAACGTAAACGGGTCGGCCGTCGATTTTGCCGAAGCCGGTGACGACTCCGTCGGAGGGCAGTTTCTTTTCCGCCATGCCGAAGTCGGTGCATTGGGTTTCGGCGAGCATGAACTCTTCGACAAAACTGTCCGGATCGAGGAGCTTCTCGACGCGCTCGCGGGCCGTAAGCTTGCCTTCGGCGCGCTGCCGGGCGGCCGCCTTGGGATCGGCTTCGAAAGCGGTCTTTTCCAGCGCGGCAAGCCGCGCTTCGAGTACTTCTCTGGTTTGGGCCATGGTTTCTAGGGGGCGCCGATGATGCCCATTCCTTGGAGTACCGAGAGCATGACGGCCGCGGCGATAACGGAGCCGATCTGGCCGCCCGCGTTAGCGCTCATGGCATGCATCAAAAGATGATTCCTTTTGTTGTGTCTCTGTCCTTCCGCCTGGACCACGCGCGCCGACATGGGAAAAGCTGAAATGCCGGCGGCGCCGATCAGCGGATTGATCTTGCCGCGAGTCAGCAGGCACATGAGTTTGCCGAAAAGCACCCCGACGACGGTATCGAGGCTGATGGCGATGAAACCGAGGGCAAGGACCAGCAGAGTCTCTCCCCGGAGAAATTTTTCCGCTTCCATGGTCGCGCCGATGCACAAACCGAGCAGTAGCGTGACGATGTTGGCGATTTCGTTTTCGGAAGCGCTCTTGAGCCGGTCCACGACGCCGCACTCGCGCATTAAATTGCCGAGCATGACGGTGCCGATCAAGGGGGCGCCTTTGGGGGCGAGAATCGAGGCGAAGATGGTGACAGCTATGGGGAAAATGATCTTGGTCGTTTTCGATATCGGCTCGGTCTTGATCGCCCCCATGACGATTTGTTTTTCCCTCTGGGTGGTGAGGGCGCGCATGATCGGCGGTTGAATCAGCGGCACCAACGACATGTAAGAGTAAGCCGCTACGGAAATGGCGCCAAGCAAATGCGGCGCGAACTTGGAGGCCACGTAAATCGCGGTCGGCCCGTCGCAGGCGCCGATGATCGAGATGGCGACGGCGTCGAGTTTGTCGAATCCCAGGGCGATCGCCAGCAGCAGGGTGATGAAAATGCCGAACTGGCCGGCGGCGCCGAGCAAGATGATTTTGGGGTTCTCCAATAGCGGCTTGAAATCGGTCATGGCGCCGATCCCCAGAAAGATCAGCAATGGAAAAATCTCCGTGCGCACGCCGGCATCGTAGAAGAATCGGATAAAGCCGCCTTCCAGCATTACTTCCGACAATGGAATATTGACCAGGATGGCGCCAAAGCCGATGGGCACCAGCAGCAACGGTTCGTAACCTTTGCTGATCCCCAGGTAGAGAAGCAACGACCCCACCAGGATCATAATCACATTACCGGGGCCGATATTTAAAACGCCGAGAAATAAACCTTGGGCACCGGAAACGAGCGCGGATTCCATGAGGAGAGATTAGCCTTTCTTGGCCGACGATGCTTCGGGCTGTTGGGGGAAGATTTTTCTAATCAACAGGATGATCAGGCTCAAGATCCATAGCACCAGCATCGTGCCGGAGGCGCCGATCAGGGCCAGGGTCCAGCCGAACGTCCAATTGTCCATATTGCTATCCATGAATTGCTCCTCGGCGGCGACGAGCCGAAGCCGTGGTTTTGACCGGCGCGGGCTACTCGATGACGGCGAGAACTTGCTCGGCTTCCACCGCCTGGCCGGCGGTTACTTTTAATTCCTTAAGCGTCCCTGCTGCCGGCGCTACGACGGGAATCTCCATTTTCATGGCTTCCATGACGATCACCACTTCGTCCTCTTCGACCTGGTCGCCGACCTGTTTCTCAATTTTCAGAATTTTCCCCACCATGGGAGCTTCGACGTTGGTTGCCAAGGCGTTCCTCCTTTTTTTCTCGGCCGGCCCCATGGCGCAAGTTGCGCGCAAAGCCCAGCTTGTGAATTGAGTTAAGCTGCCATTTAGTAGAGTTTCTCATGAGTTGTCAATGCTCCAGCGAGGTTTGTTGAGCGATTTTTTGCGCCTGCACGCAGCTCCGCGCACCTTGATTTTGGAGGATCGATAAGGTATGAACAAAACTTAGTTTTTCGGAGGATCAATATGTCCAAACCAGCCGCTCAAATCGATAACGTGATGGATAACATTCCCTATTACGACAAATGGCAACTGGGCGAGGGCATTCCCGTCATCAAGACTTTTTTTGTGCAGGATTTGAAAACGGTCGAGGTCAAGCCCTGGGATAGAACCGGAGCCAGCGGGGCGTTCATCAATATGGAAGGCGCGGAGGGGGCGACGGGCGCCTATGTGATGGAAATTGCCCCCGGTAAGCAGACCAACCCCCAACGACATCTTTACGAGGACCTGATTTTTGTTCTCAAGGGAAGAGGGGCGACGACGATCTGGAACGACAAGGGCGCCAAGCAGACCTTCGAATGGCAAGACGGAAGCTTGTTCGCTCTGCCGCTCAACTCCTGGTACCAGCACTTCAACGGCACAGGCAGCGAACCCGCCCGATTTTTCTCGGTCAACAGCATGCCGATCGTCTTCAACCTGTTTCACCACGCGGATTTTGTCTTCAACACGCCGCGGGATTTTACCGATCGTTTCGATGGCGATCCGGAGTATTTCAGCGGCAAGGGCAAAGCCTATCCGGGCCGGGTATGGGATACCAACTTCATCGCCGATGCCCGTTCTTTCGCGCTGGAGGATTGGAAGGAGCGCGGTGCCGCCGGCAAGAACGTGATGTTGGAAATGGCCAATGGCTCCATGGCCGCTCATATTTCCGAGTTTCCGATCGGTACGTACAAAAAGGCCCATCGCCACGGCCCGGGTTTCAACGTCATCATAATCAAAGGCAAAGGTTTCTCGCTCTTCTGGCGCGAGGGCGAAGAACCGAAGCGCTACGACTGGCAGGACGGCAGTGTTTTTACACCGCCGGCGATGATGTGGCATCAGCATTTCAACACCGGCGCTACCGGTGCTCGCTATTTGCCGCCGCGGCTTGGCGGAATCAAATATAGCCTCGGTGAAGGTTTCGGCGATATCACCAAAGTTGACAAGGACGTCAAGCAGGGCGGCAACCAGATCGAGTATTACGACGAAGCGCCCTGGATCCGCAAAATGTTCGAAGAGGAACTTGCCAAATCGGGTACAACAACCAAGATGAACTCGGAATTCTATAAGCGGCCGGCGAAATAATTACGGACTCAGCTCCGGCTAAAGCCCGCCGCGGTCGCGCCCCGGCGGGCTTTTTTATGGATCCCTGATTGGGCGCAGAATATTGTGAGTTTTCGCTGCGACATGCTACGGTGAGCCGATGTTGGCACTCAGGTGGTTGCTCCTGTCGCTTTGTCTTTTACCGGTCGCGATCTTGAGCGGAACAACCAGGGCGGAGCCGGCGGCGAAATCGCGCCCCGGCGCTGTCGTCGCAGTTATGCGTCCTACCGGGCAGGACGGCGCAACCGTGACTTCGGCGTTTGAGCTTTTGTCGGCCAACGATCGCTCAGTGCGGCTGCCCGCAGGTCAGGTGCAAGCCGCCGCTCAAAAAACCGAGCCGCGGCAGGTCCGAACGCCGTCGATTGTGGAAATGTTGGAAGGCCGTGAAAACGAATTGATTGTCGGCGCCGCCGTCGCCGCGGCTTTTTTTATTGTCGGCTGGATTTGCGGCGGCAACTATTACGTTCGCCGCGAACGAAAACAAAGGAATAAGATTCGCTTTTAACGAGTTCTCACCGTAGGTTTTCCCACCGCAATGGCGCTGACGATTGCGATTCTCTCCTACCTTTTGGGTTCGATTCCGACCGGTTATTTGCTCGGCTTGTCTTATGGTGTCGATGTGAGACAAACCGGGAGCGGCAATATCGGTGCGACCAACGTTGCCCGCGCCCTCGGTAAGGCGCGCGGCGCGGCGACGCTGTTGGCGGACGCCGCCAAGGGTTGGATTCCAGTCTATGTTGCGATCCAGTTGGGGTTGGGTGAAACCGCTGTGGCGCTAGCCGGTAGCGCCGCTTTTTTGGGGCATCTCTATCCCGTTTATCTGAAATTTCGAGGAGGAAAAGGAGTGGCCACAGCAATGGGCGTGTTGCTCGCGCTGATGCCAATGGCCGTTCTGGTTCTGATCGGGGTGTTTATTGTGGCATTATTGGCCAGCCGAATGGTTTCGTTGGGATCGATCGGCGCCGCTTTGGCGGCGCCGATCGCAGTCTGGCTTTTACAATATTCCTTGGTTGATACCGGCCTGGCCGCTTTTCTCGCGACGATGGTCATCCTCCGTCACCGCAGCAACCTTCAACGCATGCTCGCGGGCACGGAGCCGCGCTTGGGCGCCGGTTAGTTTTCGATGATCACTTCGACCCGGCGATTCTGCTGGCGCCCGCTTTCCGTGTCGTTGGACGCTATGGGCGCGCGGGTACCGAGCCCCTGGGCGGAGATGTTTCCGCCGTTGACACCGCTGCGCACCAGTTCATCGGACACTGTATTCGCCCGCCGTTCCGATAGCTGCTGGTTGTAAGCTTCTTGAGCGGCGCTCTCCCGGCTCGCATGGCCTTCGACGATAATACGGCGGTTCGGCGCATCGCGCCGGATGATGTCGGCGATCTGGGTGACCCTGCTTCTGCCTTCCGGCGTCAGATCGGCGCGGTCAAACTGGAAATTGACCGATGGCAGGTTGACCATTACGCCGCGGCTGGTCTCGCGCGCTTCGATGTTGCGCCTTTTTAGTTCCTCGATCAGCGCGCGGTTTTTTTCAATCTCGGCGCGCTGCTGGTCGATCGCCCTTTGCTGTTCCTTCTGCTTGACTTCCTGCCCCAGCAATTGATCGCCAACCAGAGCCCCGGCGCCCAGGCCGAGCGCGCCGCCAATCGCTGCTCCCGCTCCCGGCCGGCCTACGGCCGCTCCGACGAGACCGCCTGCGGCGGCGCCGCCGAGGGCGCCGATACCCGCGCCTTTTTCGCGCGTGGTTAATTCACCCCCGGCGCATCCGGCTCCGGCGATCATCGCGGCAAGCAACAGCCCGGCCGCGGAAAATTTACAAATGGGTTGCATAAAACCTCCTCGATCTGTCGTCGTCTGGGAGCTCAACATTCTTTTCCCTTAGACGCGCAGTCTTCCCCAAAGTGACGCGATGCCGCCTTCGGCTGAAAAAACGCGTTAGTCAGGCTGCGGCCCGCAAGCGCTATCGGGCGCCCGGCTCGGGCCCTAATATTCGGTTTGTTGGCGCCGCAGTTTCTCAGCCTCCTGCCGCTGACGCTCGATCTCCGCCTGGTTTGCGTCGAGCTGGCGCTGTTGCTCCGCCTGTCTCATTTCCTGTCCCTGGAGTTGGTCGCCGATAAGCGCGCCGGCGCCGAGCCCGAGGGTGCCGCCGACCGCCGCACCGACTCCAGGGGCACCGACCGTTGCCCCGATGATCCCGCCGACCGCGGCTCCGCCCAGCGCGCCGATGCCGGCCCCTTTCTCACGGGTGGTCAAGTTGCCGCCGGCGCAGCCCAAGAACGTGCCCAAGATCAAAATCGCGGCCACAGTGGTGATGGATCGTTGCATGAGACCTCCTGGATGGTATGACAACTGAAATGAATTGAGTTAGGTTGAATTCGGCTCCGATTGTAACAAAACCCCTATGAGCCAGCAAGCAAGAAGAGTGCACATTAAGGGTGAGCCGCGCATGCGCTGAACCTTGCTGCATGACCAGGATGAAAAGTTAATTAAGGGCGACGAATCTGTTGACATCATAGACCTTATAAGTCTATAGTTTTTACCATCGAAAGGGTTGTCGTGGAAGCATTGAATCAAGAGCAGATTCTCGGCGCGCTACGCACGGTGCAAGATCCCGAACTTCATCGCGATATCGTAAGTTTGGGGATGGTAAAGGATTTGGCCGTTAGCAACGGCAAAGTCAGTTTCACTGTCGAGTTGACCACTCCCGCCTGCCCGCTGCGTGAGACGATAGAAAACGATTGTAAGAAAGCGCTTGCCAGAATCGACGGGGTTACCGCGTTGGATATCCATTTCGGTGCCCAGGTGCGAGGGAGCAAGGCCGGCACTGGCCAGACCGATTTACTTCCGACGGTTAAGAACGTCGTTTTAGTTGCGGCGGGAAAGGGCGGAGTTGGGAAATCGACAGTTGCGGCTAATTTGGCGGTAGCCTTGAAGTTGCACGGCGCTGCGACCGGACTGCTCGACGCCGATATCTATGGACCCTCCGTGCCGATTGTGATGGGCATCAAAGGCGAACCGACAAAAGTCGACGTTGGCGGAGCTCAGAAAATCGCGCCGACAATGGCCCACGGCGTGCCGGTGATGTCCATCGGTTTTTTCCTCGATCCGGACCAAGCGGTGATCTGGCGCGGCCCGATGCTGGGCAAAGCGCTCCATCAATTGATGGCGGATGTGCACTGGGGAGAGCTGGATTATCTTGTCGTCGATATGCCTCCGGGCACGGGCGACGTGCAAATCACTTTCTCACAGCAGCTCAAAGTGAGCGGCGCCGTCTTGGTGGCCACGCCGCAGGATTTGGCGCTGGCCGACGTAATCCGGGCCAAGTCAATGTTCGACAAGGTCATGATTCCGATCATCGGCCTCATCGAGAACATGAGCTATTTCGTTTGCGACGGCTGCGGCAAGAAACACGAGATTTTTTCCCGCGGCGGCGCACGGCGCGCAGCGGAGCGCTTCGGGATTCCCTACCTCGGCGAGATCCCCATCACCCCGGCGCTGCGCGAGGGCGGCGACGCCGGCGTGCCGATTCTCATTCAGGACCCTCACTGTGAAGTGAGCAAGAGTTTTCTAGAAATCGCCGCCAAGATGGCCGGGCAACTGTCGATCGCGTCGGAGCGGGCGAAGAAAGCTCAGGGATTGAAAATCGTTTCGAGCTAATCAAGAGGTTTACGCGCAGCCGCCAAGGAGTCGTCCCATGATCACCAAGGAACAAGTTTACGAAGCTTTGCTAGACTGCTACGACCCGGAAATCCCCGTGAACATCGTCGACCTGGGTTTGATTTACGACGTCGCGGTGGATGGCGATAGAGTAGCCGTGAAGATGACCCTCACCGCCCCGGGCTGCGGCATGGGGGCGATGATTGCCGCCGACGCCAAGGCAAAAATCATGGCGTTGGACGGCGTCGCCGACGCGACCGTGGATCTGGTTTGGGATCCGCCGTGGAACCCGAGCATGATCAAGGACGAAGCGAAACAAAGACTCGGCATCTCCTGAGGCGAACCGAGTCTCGAACACGATTCGCTAATCGCTGCGCTTTTATCTTTGTTTAGAGTCCTCAACCCCCTGCAAGCATGGACGAGCGACCCAAGCTCCGTCTCATCGACGCCTTTCCGGTCGAGCAGAACGGTAAAACCGTCATCTATCTAAAGGACCCGCTGAATCTGGCGATGCCCCTGGGTGTTTCGCCGGTCGGCTATTTTATCCTGGCGCATTTCGATGGCAGCCATTCGCTGATCGATATTCAAGAGGCTTACGCCAAACAGTTCGATGCGCTTTTGTCGAGCGATCAGTTGCAAGATTTTATCACGATGCTCGACGAGCGCTTTTACCTGCAGAGCGAACGTTTTCATGCGCACCAAAACGCAATCGTCGAAAAATTTCGCCAACTGCCCGTCCGGCCCCCGGCGCATGTCGGCGGGGCGTACAAAGCCGATCCTGCCGAATTGACGGCGCAGCTTGACGGGTTCTTTAGCGCCCTTCGGGGTCCTGGCTTGCCCGACGGCCGGACTAGTCGTCCGGCGCCGAGAGCCCTCGTCGCGCCGCACATCGATTTTCATCGCGGCGGTCCGGGTTACGCCTGGGCGTATAAACCATTGGCCGAAAGCGAGGGCGCCGATCTCTATATACTTCTTGGCACATCCCATTACAGCGGAGGAACGCCGTATATTCTGACGCTCAAGGATTTTGCGACGCCGCTCGGAGCGGTCGAGACCGACCGCGAATTTGTGCAAAAGCTGCAGGCTCAATGTGCCGAGGATTGTTTCGTCGACGAATATTTGCACCGCGGCGAGCACTCCCTGGAATTTCAGGCAGTGTGGCTCAAATACATCGCGCAGAAGCGCGCCGCATTAACCGGCCGGCCGGAAAAGCCGTTCAAGATCGTGCCGATTCTAGTGTCGTCGTTTCATTCGGCCATCGCCGACAAGAGTCTGCCGGAGACGAATTCAGGAGTCGCGACATTTTTGGGCGCGCTGCGAGAACTAGCCGAACAAGAAACGAGACAAGTCTGTTTCATCGCCGGCGTCGATCTCGCGCACGTGGGCCGGCAGTTCGGCGACCGCGAGCCCATCACGGACGATTTTCTCAAGTGGGTCGAAAACGAGGACCGCGAGCTTGTGGGCTGTCTCGCCGCGCTCGACGCGCCGGGATTTTTCCACGCGATTGCCAAAGATCAGGACAGACGGCGCATCTGCGGCTTTTCGCCGCTCTACTCATTGATCCATCTCCTCGACGGCGCGCGGGGCGAGCACCTCAACTACAGCCAGGCCTTTACGCCGGAAACCGGCTCCGCGGTGACGTTCACCAGCATG
>CAZILB010000072.1:0-14741 GCA_964539925.1 uncultured Syntrophobacter sp.
GAACCTGTACTTAGGGTTCCGGAGACCCTCGTGATATCCTTTTCACTACGGGCGCGCAAAATTTTTCTATCATCCGACTATCTGGCAGTCAACGACGATGCCGCGCCGGCGGTACGCACCATCTGGTCGTGGATCGAGCCGTTTGACGCCAGGGTTTCATGGCCCCAGATCGAAAATCGGTGGCCGGCAAAATCGCTGAGCTTGCCGCCGGCTTCCTTTACGATCAGAGCGCCCGCCGCGGTGTCCCAAGGCTTGAGCTCGAGTTCCCAGAAACCGTCGAGCCGGCCGCAGGCCACGTAACAAAGATCGAGGGCGGCGGCGCCGTTACGCCGAATCCCCTGGGATCGGGTCGCGAAAGCTTTGAAAAAAGCCAAATAGAAATCCACGTTCTCGCGGTGATCGTAGGGGAAACCGGTGGCGAGCAACGATCTGTCGAGATCGTCGATTGCGGAAGTCGCGATCGGATTGTCGTTTAGAGTGGCGCCTTGACCTTGAATGGCACGGAAACATTCATCCCTGAGCGGATCGTAAACCAAGCCGAGCACGACGTCCTCTTGGTATTGCAGCGCAATGGAGATGCAAAATTGCGGATAACTATGGGCGAAATTGGTGGTGCCGTCCAGAGGATCGATGATCCAGAGGTAGGGGGTTGAGGATCCACGCCGATCGGTTTCTTCTTCGGCCAGTATCGAATGGTCCGGGAATTCCCGTTGCAGTATATCGACGATCACACGCTCGGAGGCGCGGTCCACAGAAGTCACCAAATCGATTGCGCCTTTGTAGTCGATCTGTTTCGGCCGGCACCAGTGTTCGGCAATAATTTTTCCCGCGGCGCGCGCCGCGTGCCAGGCGGTTTCGAGAAATTTGCCGGAGTCGGTGCTCATGGAAAGCATTTTCTTCGCAAAACGACCGCCCCTATGTTACCTAATGGCGCGTGAAGATACGAGCGCCGGCGAAAATCAACCTGATGTTGCGCGTGGTCGGCAAGCGGGCGGACGGCTATCATTTGCTCGATACGATCATGCTGCCGGTGTCGCTCTTTGACGAGATCGAGATTCGCAAAGCTCCCGGCAGCAGGGCGGGAAAACCCGACGGCGGGGCGGTCATAAACGTCACTTGCGACCATCCCTCCGTTCCCACCGACGAAAAAAATTTGGCTTTCCGCGCGGCCTCGTTACTTTTGGCAAAGGCCCGCTCACGGGCGCCGGTCGAGATCCACATTCGCAAGCGCATCCCGGTGGGCGCCGGTTTAGGCGGAGGCAGCTCGGATGCCGCGGCGACGCTGGTCGGTCTCAATCGTCTGCTAAAATTGCATTTGTCTGACAAGCAGTTGGAACGAATCGGCCGATCCATTGGCGCCGATGTGCCGTTTTTCATCAGGCGGCGTCCGGCACGGGCGCGGGGAATCGGCGAGCGTTTAACCCGGCTCCGCCATGTGCCGCGTTTTTGGCTTTTGATCGTTTATCCAGGGTTTCCAGTTTCAACCGCCTGGGTGTACCGCAACCTGCCCCCAACGTTGACAAAACCCATTGTAAATAATAGCATAATCACTCCGTTGAAGAGTTTCGCCAAGCTCGGCGCAGTGCTCGTAAACGATCTGGAAGCCGTCACGACAAAAAGGTATCCGCAGATTGTTTTGCTCAAACGCCGGCTCGCAGCGGCGGGCGCGGCGGCTGCCTTGATGTCGGGTAGCGGTTCGTCGGTTTTCGGCATATTTAGTTCCAGACGAAAGGCGCAAGAGGCTTTTCGCCGGTTGCGGCAAGAGGAGGGGGCCCAAACTTTTTTCGTACGCGTGCTGAGTTAGAATGTGCATAAAAGCCTGTATTAAGTGCCAGCCATACACCTGGCTCGTCTCAAGTTGGGGGTCCCTATGCAGGTTACAGAAGTTAGGGTCTTTCCTGTCGAAGAGGATAAGCTAAGGGCTTATGTCACGATAACACTTGATCACTGTTTTGTGATTCGAGACCTGAAGATTATCCACGGCACCACCGGATACTTCGTCTCGATGCCCAGCAAGAAGCGCAAGGACGGCACCTACAAAGATATCGCTCATCCGATCAACAATGAGACGCGAAGGATGATCGAGGAAAAAATCATCGCGGAATATCAAAAGGTTTTGGCTGAAGGGGGCGGGCAAAAGGCCCCCGATGACGACTGAGGCGATATTCTGCGCGGCCGATTGAGTTTCTTTTGAGCAAGTTCGGGGATGGGCGGTCGCCAAGCGGTAAGGCCCCGGCCTTTGGAGCCGGTATCGAAGGTTCGAATCCTTCCCGCCCAGCCAGACTCCGCAACGCAGCCGGCTGTAAGTTTGAAAGGCTCCCTGACGGTGCGCCGTTCACGGCGGGACGTCGACGCCGATTTAACCATGGGGATCGCATGCAGAGGTTCCGTCTTGGTCACTCCCGCAAAATTTTTCCAGGTGACCGGCGAAGCGGGGTAGACGGATGAACGGATAATGGGCGGCAGGAGCCATGAGTCAGCATAATTCCGAAATGAAGCTATTCGCCGGGAATTCCAATCCGCCACTGGCCGCCGAGATCAGCCAGTATCTCAAATTGCCGCTGGGGAAAGCCGCCGTCGACACCTTCAGCGACGGTGAAAGCAAGGTCGAGATTAAGGAAAACGTTCGCGGCGCCGACGTGTTCGTGTTGCAATCGACGTCGGCGCCGGGAAACAACAACCTGATGGAGTTGCTGCTCATGTTGGACGCGTTCAAACGCGCCTCGGCCAAGCGCATCACCGCGGTGATTCCTTACTATGGCTACGCCCGTCAAGACCGCAAGGTTATCCCGCGCGTTCCTATCAGCGCAAAACTGGTCGCCGACTTGATTACGACGGCGGGGGCATCGCGGATGTTGACCATGGACCTTCATTCCGGCCAGATCCAGGGTTTTTTTGATATTCCGGTAGACAATGTTTACGCCACGCCGGTGTTGTTGGAGCATCTCAAAAAGCAACTGAACCACAGCGAGGTCACCATCGTTTCCCCCGATGCCGGCGGTGTCGAGCGCGCGCGCGCCATCGCCACGAGACTCGACGCCTCGCTGGCGATCATCGATAAGCGGCGCGTGGGTCCGAACGTCGTCGCCGAGATGAACATCATCGGCGAGGTTGAGGATCGGATCGCGATCCTGGTGGATGACATGGTGGATACGGCCGGGACTTTAACCATGGCCGCGGAGGCTTTGCAAAAGGCCGGCGCGAAGAAGATCATCGGCAGTTGCACGCACCCGGTGCTGTCGGGGCCGGCGATCAAGCGCATCGAAGAGTGCCCGCTCGAAGAGTTGATCGTCACCAACACGATTCCTCTCGGGCCGCAAGCCCAGGGCTGCGCCAAAATCAAAGTCCTTTCCGTGGCGCATTTGATCGGCGAGGCGATCCGCCGCACCCACGACGAAGAATCGATCAGCTCTTTATTCGTTTAAATACACAGGAGGAAGGTTCCTTGGAAACCCTTGAAATACAAGCCGACCCTCGGGAAAAGAAACAAAAACGCGATGCCAAGCGGCTGTTGCGCAACGGGAAGATTCCGGGCGTGCTCTACGGTCCGAAAACCGCGCCGCTCCCCGTGGAATTCCACAAGAAGGAATTCACGGCCCGCGTCGCCGCACTGGAGGGCTCTCACTTGGTTCGTTTGAAATCGGCGGCCGCAAGCCTCGCCGACAAAGTGGCCCTGGTGAAGGCGATGCAATACCATCCGATCAGCGGGGACGTCATTCACGCCGATTTGTACGAAGTCGATCTCAGCGTCAAGATCACGGTAAGCGCACCGCTTCGCTTCGTCGGCAAGGCCGCGGGCGTCGTTCGCGGCGGCATACTGCAGCCGATCGTTCGCGAAATCGAAGTCGAGTGCTTGCCGCTCGATATTCCGGAGTTTTTCAACGTGGATGTGAGCGCGCTGGATATCGGCGACGCGATTCATATCGAAGACCTGGCGATGCCCGAAGGAGTTCAGGCTATCTACGAATCCAACTTTGCGCTCGTCACGGTGGCGACCCCGAGCGTCGAAGAGGCGCCGGCTCCGGCCGCTGCTGCGGAAGCCGTTGTCGTACCGACGGCTCCCGAGGCTCCCGAGGAAGATGAATCCTGACCGGTCGCCGTGGGTGTTCTCTCGAGACCGGAGAGGTGAAGCTTATCGTTGGCCTTGGCAATCCTGGAAGAAGGTACGAGCGTACGCGGCATAATATCGGCTTTTGGGTGGTGGACCGGCTCGCCACGCGATACCGGATCGAGGTCGATAAGCGGCTCTGCAACGCGCTCGTAGGCGAGGGATTTGAAGACGGAGAAAGAATCGTTTTAGTCAAGCCTCAGACGTTGATGAATCGCAGCGGCATCGCCGTTAAAGCTTTGCTGGGCGAATATCAAGGAGGGGCCGAAGATCTGCTGGTCGTTTACGACGACCTGGATCTCCCCTTGGGGCGCCTGCGCGTCCGGGTCCGGGGCAGCGCAGCAGGCCACCGAGGCATACTTTCGATCCTCGAGAATGTCTCGACTGTTTCGTTTGTTCGAGTAAGGGTCGGCATCGGGCGTCCCCCGGAGGGAATGGAGGCGGCGGACTATGTCTTGTCGCCTTTTGAGGTTGAAGAGGCGGCGGAGGTGGATCGGGTGTTGGGTCGCGCCGTGGAGGCGGTGGACTGTTTATTGCGCGAAGGTCCCAAACGTGCCATGGAACTCCACAACCGGGTGTCGTGACATTCCATGCAACGTTGTATTTGCCAGGGGGCCGTGTTAGATAACAAAATTTACTCTGGAGGGTTATGGCCGTGACACTATATGAAACCCTTTTTGTGGTTCATCCCGAAAAGGGATCGAGAATGAAAGAGTTCATCGAGAGATTCAAAAAAGTCGTCGAGGGCAAAGAGGGCGCGGTCACTCAAGTCGATGAATGGGGCGCGCGCGATCTGGCCTATCGCATTCAAAAACAGGGCAAGGGATTCTACGCCTTGCTGCGCTACCGCGCTTCGGGAGCGGCGGTCGAGGAGCTTGAGCGAAACCTCAAGCTCACCGACGGCATTTTGCGTTATATGACGGTTCGCGTCGAAGACGACGGCCCGCCCATCAATCCTTCGGCGCCGCGAACCCATAGCGAAGAGCCGCGGCGGCACAACGAGGAAGCCGAGGCAAAACCTGAACCTTCGACCTAAGGGTGCACCGCAAATTCAAAGACGAATGGGGCGAATCATCGAAATTTTCCCTGCATCGTAAATCGGGGCGGCTTAAACGGCAGAAAAACGAGGTGTGATAAGCTATGGCACAAATGGAATACGGGGCAAGACCCCATCGGGAGCGGTCGGACGACGAAAGGGGATCTCCCCGCCGCCGGCCCATGTTTCGGCGAAAGGTGTGCCGTTTCTGCGCCGATAAGACTCTCAAGATCGACTACAAGGACTTGAGGATGCTCACCCAGTTTGTCACGGAGCGAGGCAAGATGACGCCGAGCCGGATCACCGGAAATTGCGCCAGTCATCAGCGATTGCTGACCACGGCGATCAAGCGAGCGCGGACGGTGGCGCTGCTGCCGTTTACGACTGCAAAAAGCTAGATGTTTCAAGACGGCCCTGAACGATGTCGCGGCTCGAAGTCACCAGCCGGTTTTTGCTGGCTTTAGCTTCCAGTGTGTTTCTCTTCATGGGCGGCCTTGCGCTCCCGCCTCTCGGCGTGATCCTTTTCCCGTTTGTGGTGCAGCCGGTGGTGGTTTTCGGCATCCACTACGGGATCGCGGGAGGGGTTACCGTTCTCCTCGCCGCGATGCTCATTCTGGCGATTTTCGCGGGGGAGGATCTTGCGTTCATCTACGGTATCTTTGCGATCACGGCAGGCCTGTTGTTGAAATTCTTGGGTCGAATCAGAGTGATCGAACACCTGGTCGCCGGGATCGCCGCCGCTTCGTTTGCCGCGACCGCAGTTTTATTGATGCACTTTTTCGGGTCTTGGTCCGCCATGATCGAGGAGTTTCGCAGCAGCATCGCGCAACAGATCGACTCGGCCATCGCCATGCATGAGAAAATGGGCTGGCCTGTGGAGAACTTGCAGACGGTCAAGGAGCAGTCGCCGCAGGTGATCGAACTGATGCTGCAGATTTTGCCGGCCCTGATTTTTTTGGGTCTAGCCTTTGTGGTTTTGGTCAACGTTTTGCTTCTCTGCCGGCGCTTCCCGGCGCGCCGCGAAGAATGGCTGGCGCTCACCAACCTGCGTGAGTGGAAGGCGCCGGAGCCATTGGTGTGGGGCTTGATTGCTTGTGGTTTTTCGCTGTTTGTGCCGGGCCTGGAGGGCCTTCGAGCCGCGGCGCTGAATTTGCTCCTGTTACTGGCGGCTTGTTATTTCGCCCAGGGACTCGCCGTCATCGCCTTTTTCTTTCACAAGAACAACGTGCCGCGGTTCCTGCGCGGCATTACCTATATTTTGATCGTATTTCAACAGATTTTTACGCTCCTGGTGGTCGGTCTGGGATTGTTCGATCTGTGGGCCAATTTCCGCCGTTTGGGCAAGGAACCGCTCACCCCGAGTCAGGCAGCGTAAGGAGGGTCCATGGAAGTTATTTTAAAAGAGGACGTCGTCAATGTCGGCAAGATCGGCGAGGTCGTGCGCGTGCGCGACGGGTACGCGCGCAATTATCTTTTGCCGCGCGGGCTGGTGCTCGTCGCCAATAAAAAAAATCTCAAGACCTTCGAGCATCAAAAAAAGATCGTCGCGGAGCAGAAGCAGAAAGTGCTGCGCCACGCCCAAGCCCAGAGCGAACAGATCGCCGCGGTATCGCTGGTCATCGCGATGAAAGCCGGCGAGGAAGGAAGGCTTTTCGGCTCGGTGACGAATATGCAGATCGAGAAAGCCTTGAAGGCTCAAGGCCTCGACGTGGACCGGCGCAAGATCCACCTGGACGCGCCGATCAAAACGGTCGGTGATTACGAGGTGCCAATTCGTTTGTCCGCCGATGTCACGGTGCCGCTCAAGCTGTCGGTGGTTTCCGACGGCTAGAAGCGCCGCCCTTCCATTGCTTCGTAAAATCTATAATCAGCTTTCCAGGGGGGAAGCGCGAAAGGGCTCGCCCCTTTTTTGCGTTCGGCGGCGGCCGTAGGGCCCGGGTTCCATTGCAGCGTCGCCGGCCCGCTGTTAGTGTGAGTTTCGGCTGTGCCTTAGGTCATGGCGAGCGACGATGCCACTACCGCTTCGAGTGCACCGGCGACGCGCGGGCGCTTGCTCGTCCTTGGCGCCGCGCTGCTGTGGAGCCTCGCCGGCGTTTTTATCAAATTTCTCGATCTTCCACCGCTGACGATTGTTTTCTACCGCAGCCTGTTCGCCGGGCTGATGTTCACGCCGTTCTTGCGCCGGATGGATTGGCAGCTGAGCGTACCGGTGTTTTTTTCGGCTCTGAGTTATACCGCGGCGATCAGCGCGTTTGTCGCGGCCAACAAGTTGACGACAGCCGCCAACGCGATTGTCTTGCAGTACACGGCGCCGGTATTTGTGTTTCTTTTTTCGCGGATGGTGCTGGGCGAAAAAATCTCCCGCCTGAACGGCCTCGCGCTGGCGCTTAGCATGGCGGGCGTGGGTATCATTTTCCTTGACAGCGCGGGGGAGCCGGAAATGGCCGGGGTCGGCCTCGCGGTTCTGAGCGGCGTATTATTCGCCGCCTACATGATCAATCTGCGGCGCACCTATTCGGTGAGCCCGGTTTATCTTACGTGGATGAACAACGCGGCCTGCGCGCTCCTGCTTGTATGGATCGTGAAATCTCAATTGGCGCTTTCGCTTCCCGAGGTTGCGATCCTTGCAGTCATGGGCGCCGTGCAGCTCGGGTTACCGTATTTTCTTTTTTCCAAGGGGTTGCAAACGATCTCGCTGCAGGAAGCCGCGCTGATCGCCTTGGTCGAACCGGTGGTCAACCCGATTTGGGTGGCGCTGGCGGTCGGCGAGATCCCCGCGCGGGCGACGCTTGGCGGCGGCGGATTGATAATCGTCGGTCTTGGGCTGCGCTATGTTTGGCCGTTGCTGAAGCGAACCAAGACAACGCCCCGCGATACGATGTGACCCCTCCCCGGCGTTGGCGAACTAACCTGAAATACGGATATTTCCCGGATGGCGGATGCGCTCCATCTCCTCGCGCGAAAGGGTCTTGATATCCTTGCGCAACTCGTAATTGATATGCTGGATGGCTTCCGACGGCCCGGAGCGATTGCCCATCAGCACCATGGCCCCGTTGCCGCTGTTTTCCAATTGATAAAACGACCCGCCGGTGATGGCGGCCACCATACCCGGCGTCAGCACGGCTTTGCCGCCGTCGGGAAAGTGCATGGTGCATTCGCCGTCAATGACGTAGAAAGTCTGATCCGCGTTGTGGCAGTGCATGTCGTCCCTGTCGCCGGGTTGCGGGTAAACATGAAGCCAGGCGTGGAAGCGGGGGGTGTTGAAAATGACCTTGCGCTTGCCTTCTTCCCGGGCCATTTTGGGCAAATCCATGACTTCGATGGGCATAAGTCCTCCCTACGGTCAGATGGCAGAAGATTATCAGCGGCTCCGTTTCGCTGTCAAATCGGATTGCGGGGCGATTCACAATCGCGGGCTTTTTTGATAACTTCGGTCGCAACTTAAATGTTAGCCAAGGAGGTCGAAATGGCGATGAACTGGGGAATGGCCAATCGTTTGGCGCGAATTATTAAATCCGACGGCCGTGCGGTTATGCTTGCGGTCGATCACGGCTACTTTCTCGGACCCACGAGCGGGCTGGAGGAGCCCAGAAAAACCATAGAGCCCTTGATGCCGCACGCCGACTCGATCATGCTGACCCGCGGCGTGTTGAGAACTTCAGTCGATGCCAAGTCGGACAAGCCGGTGGTCCTCCGGGTCTCCGGCGGGACCAGTATTCTCAAGGAGTTGTCCAACGAAGAGATCACGGTGTCCATCGACGATTGCATTCGTCTCAATGTTTCCGCCATGGCCCTGTCGATCTTCATCGGTTCCGAGTTCGAAAAGGAGACCTTGGTGAGCCTGGCGAGGCTCGTCGACGAGGGAGAGAAATACGGCATCCCCGTACTCGCGGTCACGGCGGTCGGAAAAGACATGGCGCGCGATGTCCGCTACCTCGGCCTATCCTGCCGCATCGCCGCCGAACTGGGGGCGCATATCGTCAAGACCTATTATTGCGAAGACTTCGAACAGCTTGTCGAGAGCTGTCCGATTCCGGTGATCGTCGCCGGCGGTAAGAAAACGCCGGAGATGGAGGCTTTGGAACTCACCGCCAACGCCGTCAAGGGCGGCGCCGTCGGCGTCGACATGGGTCGAAATATCTTTCAATCCGACTCGCCGGTGGGCATGATCAAAGCGGTACGGGCCATCGCTCATGAAAATGTTTCCGCAAAAGAGGCTTACAAGATTTACGAGAGCGAGAAGAACGCGAAAACGAGGAAGGCGAGCTGATTTCTTTTGGGTTTAAAACTACTCATGGGAACGCTTAGCGGGGGTCCCATGAGGAAAAATTCTTCGACCTCTCCTGCTATCCATGAACGATGAGCCAAAGATGCGGGTTGCGATGTATTACAACAACCGCGACGTGCGTCTCGAAGAGCGGCCCGTGCCGAGGATCGGTCCGGGCGAGCTGCTGCTGCGCACGCGGGCGAGCGGTATTTGCGGCAGCGATTTGATGGAATGGTACCGCATCCAGAAGGCGCCGCTGGTCTTGGGCCACGAGATTACCGGCGAAGTGATTGGGGTCGGCGAAGGAGTTCAAGAATTTAAAGTCGGCGACCGGGTTTTTTCTTCCCATCACGTGCCCTGCGGAAAATGCCGTTATTGCCTGGCCGGACATCAGTCGGTGTGCGATCTGCTGCGTACGACGCATTTCGATCCCGGCGGCTTTGCCGAATTTATTCGCGTGCCGAAGCTCAACGTCGAGCTGGGGACGCTGCGTCTCCCCGACACCGTGACTTTTGACGAAGGCTCCTTCATCGAACCCCTGGCCTGCGTCGTGCGCGCGCAGCACTTTGCGCGCGTCATTCGCGGCCAGAGCGTGCTGGTCATCGGTAGCGGCATTTCCGGCCTGCTGCATATTCAGCTCGCCCGCGTGCGCGGCGCCGGGCCGATTATAGCAACGGATATCAGCGATTACCGGCTCAAGGCGGCGGCGCAATTCGGCGCCGACGCGACCATTCACGGCACCGAGGACGTGCCCGGACGGCTGCGCGAGCTGAATGCCGGCCGCTTGGCCGATGTGGTGATTGTTTGCACCGGCGCCATGCCGGCGATTCAGCAGGCGGTTCGTTCCATCGAGCGCGGCGGCACTTTGCTGTTTTTCGCACCCACGGCCGCGGGCGTCGACGTGCCGATACCGCTGTTTGACTTTTGGCGCGACGAGATTCAGGTGGCGACTTCCTACGCCGCCAGCGGCGAAGACCTTTTGGACTCCTTGGAGTTGATTCGCGCGCGCCGCGTGCGGGTTGCCGATATGGTCACGCACCGATTGCCGCTGGCCGCAGCCGATCTGGGGTTTCGACTGGCGGCCGGCGGCCAGGAGTCGATCAAGGTGATTCTGGATCCGCTGATCGCCGATGAGTCTTGAGTCTCGGATCCGGCATTTGGAGTTTCGACCCAGAGACCCGAGACCGCGGATTCCAGACTAGTTTATGATTCCCAATTCCTTCCGCGCTTTCTCGAGAAAGCTGTAGTCGACGACATCGGACACCGACATGGGCTTGGCAACCTTGGCATTTTCGCGCTGCAGGTCGACAAGCTCCTGCACGGACTCGTTCGAGACACTGGCGTCTTTGGTTAAAACGCGGGTCACTTGCCGGGACATGGCTGCGGCCATTTTGCGATCGCTCACGCGCCATTGCCTCATCATGATGTCGGTTACGGCCGCCTGATTTTTTTTATCCCACACGAACTGAAGTCCGCGCAGCGTCGCCCGCACCATGCGGTAGACCTCGTCCGGATTCTCCCTCAGCTTCTTTTCCGATGTGCCGAAGCCGTTCTGCGCGAAGCGCACAATATCGCCGAGGAAGATAAGCTCATTGTAACCTTTTTCCATGGCTATGATATTCTCCGGCACGGATAGAAGAGAGGCATCGACCACGCCGGATTCCAGGACAGCGAGGCGTCCGGCCGCTGAGCCCCCCATCGGCAGCACGTTGACGTCCCGCCCGGGTTCCAGACCGAAGTGCCGTAGTACCCGATAGGCGAGCAGTGTCGCCGAGCCCCCGGGCGAGCTGCCGGCGATTTTTTTGCCCCTGAGTTGCCGCGGCTCCTGGATGTCTTTGGTGCTCACGAGGAAGAGAAGGGGCCGCTCCACCGTGAAAAGCAAGACTTTCATGGGCTGCCCTCGAACCGCTCCGCCGATCAATCCGGTCACGGCGGCGCTATAGTCAAGATCGCCGGACATGAGCGCAGCGCTGGTTAAATTGGCGGCCATCTGGATGATTTCCAGATCGATACCTTCGTCTCGATAAAAGCCGCGGTGGAGCGCGCTATAGATGGCCAAAAAGGAAACGTTCGTGGACGAGCTTCCCATGCGGACCTTTTTCAAGTTTTGCGCATCGGCGCCGTAAGGCGCGGCAAAAGTTGAGGCGCAAAAAATGGAAATTGCCAGTGCGCAAACGACGGGCGGCAAGCGGCGCATAATCATCCCTCCCTTTTGTGGCGTCAAAGTCGGGTTCAATCGAGTTGGCTCCAGTCCTTGAACTCCTCCAGTCCTAACTTTACCAGCGTGTCCATGTAAGGCCGGCCGGTTCGCTCATGCCGGCCGGAGATTCGATAATATTCATAAACCAGATCCGGCAGCCACTTGGCGATGGTGAAGCCTTGGTATTGGCCGTCGGGGATCGGCTCCAAAAACCGCGGACCCACGTCTTGCCAGTCCTGTTCGGCGATCCAGCCCCGCTGGGTGCCGAAGACGCTTTGCAAAATAATCGCCCGGTGGCCGGCGTCGACCAGCTCGTCGAGCGACACGTCCCAGCCTGTGGTCGCGTTGAGTGCGTCGAGCATACTCTGAACGCCGTCGGGCGGTTTGTCATTGAGCGCGAACCAGCAGCCGCCCATGAGACCGCAAGCCTGGCGAATCTGCTCGGTGATCAGATGGGACTGCGTCCAACCTTCCGGCTGCTTGGGATCGAGCGGCCCCCACTTTTCCCGGTAGCGCAGATCGGCCGGCGGCTCGGTGCCGCCCGCGCCCTGCGGCTTCATGCCGCCGCTGGCGACCAGCTCGCGCAGCATTTGGCTCAAGAGCGGACGCCACTCATGCTGCGCCGGGGTGCCGCCCTTGGTATGCACGACCCAATTCTTGGCTTCGCCGCCCAATTCTTCGGCGAGCTCTCTGGGCCCGTCGGCGAGAATATTGCCTAGCCAGGTCTCGCGGCGCGCGCAACGCTCGAGCAGCGTCTCCACCGCTTCGAGATCGCCCCATTCGAGTTTGAGTCCGTCGGTTTTATCGGGGCCGAGCACGCCTTTTTCCCAGGCTTCGAACGCGAGCCCTGCGCCGCAGGCGAAGTGGCTGCACTCGATGCCGAGATCGTTGATGCGCTCGGATAGGTAAAGCACGTCGTTGCCTTTGAAGCCGAGGTTGTAAAAAGTGTCCATCCACTCGCTGCCGGCGTTGAAGTGGCCGAGTTTGCCGGTGTGGCGCCCCTCGCCGATCTCCACGTCCCAGGGGCACATGCGCGGGCACTGAAAGCAAGGCCGCAATACCACGCGGTTTTGATCCAGGCCTTTGGCTTCATCGGTGATGATTGTGCTGCGCCAGTTGAGTTTGGTGATGGCGCCCCAGTCTTCGCCGTGGCCGACGCTGGTGAGCCGTTTCTTGACCGTCGTCTTGCGCGGCGCCAACGCTTTGGCCCAGCGCACACCGGCGTCGATCAGCCGGTGCTTGTCGTCGAGGCGCGGCCGTCGGGTTCCCCAGGCGACGAAGGCTTTTAAATTTTTTGAGCCCATGACTGCGCCCAAACCGTGCGCCGCGGTGTGGTTGTAATCGTTGACCAGCATGGCCGCGCGAATGAGATTCTCTCCGGCGGGACCGATCGAGCCGACGCGCGCGTCCCTGTGGCCCGACTCCCGGCGCAGCGTCTCTTCGGTCTCTCGGACTCCCTTGCCCCACACCCTGGCGGCATCGCGCAGCTCGACCTTGTCCTCGCCGATGTAAAGATATTTCGGCGACTGGGCCGCGCCGGTGACGATCACGCCGTCGTAGCCGGCGGCCTTGAACGACACGCCGAGGTAGCCGCTGGTGGCGCCGCGGCCGAGCGTGTGGCGCGTCGCCGGACTGAGATAGACGAAGCACATCTT
Source organism: uncultured Syntrophobacter sp. (assembly GCA_964539925.1). Lineage (GTDB taxonomy): Bacteria > Desulfobacterota > Binatia > UBA9968 > UBA9968 > DP-20. The sequence goes on from CAZILB010000072.1 coordinate 13,267, forward strand.
GGTTCCGCCGGGTGTAAAGCCGGTGCCCGTGATCGGCCCGGTCATGCCGACGATGACGTTCCGCGCATCGAAGGGGTCGATGCCGAGGGGCAATTCGTTCAAGAGCACATATTCGGCGAAAAGCTGCCCGCCCCAGTATTTGCGCAGGATGGGCTCTTCGGGAAGATTCAGATCCGTCAGTTTGCCGCTGGTCATATCGACGCGCAGAATCTTCCCCATGTAGCCGCCCGGGAGGCGAGTCTTTCTTTGGCTCGGAAAAAAATTGGCGTAATCCGAATTCACGTTTGCCATCAAGGCGCTCCACTCAACTCGTTAAAGTCGTTCAAAACGTTCAAATCGTTCAAGCCGTTCCGGAGGTTCAAAGCGTTTTGAACGATTTGAACTGCTTGACGGTTGGAACGCGAACATTACGTGCTCGCTCAATCCGCCGCCGCCCACAGCACTCGGTCGGCGGGTAAGTCGATGTCCAGTCTTTGCCAACTATCGCCCCGGTCGCGGCTGATCATCAGATCGCCGGCGCCGCCTGCCCCCGAGGCATGCCCGCGTGCGACGTTGCCGAAGCCGGCGAATACGGCGCCCCGATCGGTCGGATGGTGGACCAACGCCCAGATCATCGAGTCGAGGTCGTCCGCGAGGCCTTTGGTAATACGTGTCCACGATTGCGCCCCGTCGGTACTCTTGAACATGGCGGCGCGGGCGCCGCGGTTTTCGCGCCGCCAGAAGCCCGGCGAGGCATCGGCGGCTGCGAGGAGCATCGCCGGCTGACCGTTCTCGCCCTCGGGCGGCAAAAAAAGAAAGTCGTGAAAGTAATCGCGCGTGAGGCCGTTTTCCGCCCGTATCCAGCCTTCCGCCGGCTTGTCGCTGGTGAAAAATCCGCGTGCGCTGGCGACGTAGTAGCGATTTTTGCATGCGGGGAAATTTGCAATCACGTGAATGTCGAGGTAGTCGATGCCCTTGCTCACGTCTTCCCAGCTGGCGCCGCGGTCGAAGCTGCGCACAATGCCGCCGTGTTCAAGACAGAGATAGATCGTATCGGGATCATCTGGATGGATATGAATATTGCGCACATGGCCGTGGTGCGGCGGTTGCGGGTACCACCAATTTTTCCGCACCGATTGCGGCAAGGCCTTGAGCGCCGCGACTTCTTGCCAGGTGTCGCCGCCGTCTTCGCTGCGGTACAGAGCCACGGGCTCGATGCCGGAGTAAACGACTTTATCGTCCGTCGGATCGACCGTGACCGAGCGGATGTCGCCTTGCAGCACTTTCGCCCAGCTCTGGCCGCCATCGACAGTGCGATACAGGCCGTCGTGAGTGACGCCGACGAAGACCCGCTCGGGCGACTCTTTGCAGCCGTGGATCGAGTCGATGATGCCGTCTTCGAAGTGGCGCGCGATTTCTTGCCAGCCGCCATCCGTCGAGCGCCAAGTAATCAGTCCGTGTTGCGTGCCGGCGTAGAGTCGGACTCCTTCGCTCAT
>CAZILB010000072.1:14841-18341 GCA_964539925.1 uncultured Syntrophobacter sp.
GCCAAGTAATCAGTCCGTGTTGCGTGCCGGCGTAGAGTCGGACTCCTTCGCTCATAATTCGCTCCTTTGTTCAAAGGTTCAAAAGTTCAAAGGTTCAAGTGGGTTCAGTCATTCCCCCTCCTGTATCCCCCGCGCCCCTCGCTACGGCCTGCGGCCACTCGGGGCGGCCGGGGTTCCCGAGTGGCGCGAAGCGCGCAGCGAGAGACGCCGGGGGAGGCAAGTGAGACTACCCCGGACCTGATCCGGGGCGAGAGTTTGAACCTTTCGGCTGCGCTGCTCAGGACAAGCTCCGCGCAGCGGTTAAACGGCTTGAACAGTTTGAACGCGTTCCATTAAATTTACGGAAACAATTCACTCCGGCCACTGGCGGGCTGGTGGTCCCAGCGCGCTTCCAAGCCGGCAAAGTAGTTCCAGGCCCTTGCGGCTCGCCGTTCCAAGGCGATCTCGCCGCCGAAGGCGCGGCACTCCTCTTGGCTGATGGTACCGACCTCGCCGAGCGCTGCCGCCTGCCAGGATTTTTTGGCGTCGTCCTCGAGGATGAGCGCCGTGTAGAGCACTTCCTGGAGGTTTTGACCGGCGACCACGATGCCGTGGCCGCGCAGCAGAACGGCGCGCTTGTCGGCGATCACCTTGAGCAGAGCTTCGCCGCGCGCCGGGTTGGTGATCAATTGCGCTTCCGGATAGAGCGGCACGCCGTCGGCGAAAATCGCCCCCTGGAGCGTCACCGGTTGGAACTTGCGCTTGGCGATAGTAAACAGCGTCGCGTAGGGCGTGTGCAAATGCGCTACCGCGAGCGCGTCCGGACGCGCGCCGTGCAGCGCGGTATGGATCGGCCATTCCACCGGCGGGCCAACCTGGCCTTCAAGCGGTTTGCCGCTCAGATCGCAGGGCACCATATCCTCGGCGCGCAGGCTGCCCTTGTCCGAGCCCATACCGGGTGTGATAAACACTTGTTTCGTTTCGGGTTGGTACACGCTCACATGTCCAAACACGCCGATCATTCCCTGCATCGCGAAAATGCGTGTGCAGGTGGCCAGTTGGCCGCGCAGCTCATACTCGGTTGCCATGGCGTTATCTCCTTAGGGTCTTTTCGAGTTCCTTTTTGACCTCTTCGACCAGTTTCAAGTCGAGCAGCCTCTCCGGCGCGATGTCCTCTTTGATCTGCATCGGAATTTTGATGTCGTATTCGAGAAAGTTCTTGACGCCTTCGGACGTGGGCAGGCCCGGCACGCCTCGAGGCAAGGCGCGCACGTAATTTCGCGTTCCTTCCAGCACCATGGCGCGCGTGGCCTTGCCGAGCTGGAGTTTCTTAATCCCCAAATCGACGGCCTCTTCGGGCCGATCGCGCACGAACATCAGGCCTCGGATTGCGCCCCTGAGCCAGCGCTTGATCTGGCCCGAATGGTCGCGGATTTTTCGGTCGGTGGTCACGAAACCCTGAAAGGGCATGGGAAAAAGATCGCCCAGGAAGCCGAGCGAAACGAGTCCTTCTTTTTGCGCGAATACTAAACCGCCGGGGTCCACGGTAGTGGCGTGGGCGGCACCGGTCTTAACCGCCATGACCCGCGTGTTCGTGTCCGCGCCCATGGATATGCGGATCAAGTCGCGCGCGCCGACGCCGCCGCGCTCGGCAAACATGGTCATGATCCGGTCCTGGGTATCGCCGGGACTGCCGATGGCGATCCGCTTGCCTTTCAGATCTGCGGCGGTTTTGATGCTGGGATCGGCGACCAGATAAAAAGTCACTTTTTCCGACTGAAAATAGATGCCCTTGATCGGTGCGCCTTTGAGCGCCGCGCGCATGCCGCTGCCGCCGGCGCCGCTGTAGTCGATATCGCCGCTCAGCAATGCCGCGATGGACAGCGGGCCGGAGATGACGACTGTTTCGTTCTCCAGGCCTTCATCCTTGAAGTAACCCATGGCATCGGCGACGTAGATCGAAAGGTAGTTGAGATTGGCCTGGGGGATCGAAGTGCGGATCCTCTCGGCGCAAACGGTGCCTGCGCTTAGTGCGGAAACAACCATCGCAAGCGCCAGGCATTGGATTCTTCTTTTCCAAAGTCCTCCCCCTTGATGGGGGAGGACGGAGGCGGGGGTGCGGCGCACCCCCATCCTGGCCTTCCCCCGTCGAGGGGGAAGGAAAAGTTTTGCACAGGAGAAGGATTGAAGCATGGGTTGCCGCTTGTCCGTCACGAGAAATACCGGTACATGAGCCGCTTCGGGTGCGTGATGGCGAGCCACAGGGCGCGCATTTTTCCGGCGATACCGCAGCGCGGCGTGAACAGATCCTTGAGCATCAGGCCGAGCGGAATTCTGTGTTTGGGAAATTTTTCTTCGCTGATGCGGCGCACGCCGTACTTTTCTTTGCCCTCTTTCAACACGTAGACGACGTTGCCGCCGCCGGCTTCTTTTTCGCCGTAGGTGTAGCCGCCCACCGCTTCGGCTTGTTTCCCGGCCTTGTCGGAAATCTCCTCCGTAAGTCCAAAATCGAGCGCGCCGACGGGGCACGCCTGAACGCAAAACGGCTGCTTGTCCTCGCTGATGCGGTCGCTGCACATGGTGCACTTGCTGGCTTTGCCGGTGATGTCGTTTTTCGTGATCACTTCCCACGGGCAGGCGTGGATGCAGTATTCGCAGCCGATGCAGGCGTTTTGATCGATGACCACCGGGCCTTCCTCATACTTGGTAATCGCCTCCACCGGACAGACCGCGGCGCAGGCGGCAAAGCTGCAGTGCATGCAACTGTTGCGCGCCCAGAGCGGCGCCATGCCTTCGAGCACGGGCGGCTCCATGGTGATCCAGTTCGTCGCCGAGAGCTCATAAAGACTCGTGCGGTCGTGATCGTTCCAGTCCTTGCACGCCTGCACGCAGTGGCGGCAGCCGATGCACTTTGTGGCGTCGAACAAAATGCTTCTCGGCTTGCCGTCCTTGAGCCGCGCGGTGGGCACCAGATTGCCGTATTGTTGCTTCAAAGTCTCGATCGGGTTGATAGCCATTCGGCGTCCTTTCTCGTGCACCCTTGGTAAGAGCGTCATGTATCATTTAACTTTTGCCGAGGTCAACCCACTTGGCAGGAAAATGGCCGAGGACCGAAGCGCCGGAAATTTTGCTTGTCAAATATCACCCGTTGCGAATAAAATTACGCCCGTTGCAACTCAAAAAGCCAAGGAGCCGGATATGTCCTCTGGAACATGGCGCGGCATCGTCGGAGTGGTGAAGCCGACCTACGGCTCGGGATCGTTGGTCGAATTCATTCGGCTCTTGCCGGAGGGAGTCGGCTGCATTCCGCTCTATGCCGGTATCAAAGAACATTCGGAGCGCGGCTATCTCGGCGCGCTGGAAACCTATCATGCCAAGGTCGCCGAGCTGGCCGAAATCGGCGTGGATCTGATGCATCCGGAAGGCGGGCCGCCGTTCATGGTGCGCGGCTTTAAGGCCGAGCGGGAGATCGTCGGCGGCTGGGAGGAGAAATATAAAATTCCAATCTTTACCTCGGGCAT
>CAZILB010000073.1:0-5149 GCA_964539925.1 uncultured Syntrophobacter sp.
TTCGATAAAAAATCGGAGGGGCGGGGCCTTTGCGCGCTTGGCGTTCTTAGCGCGAGGAAATTTCTTAAAACCGTCGGAACGGGTTTTCAATTCGTGGACTTGCCGGTGATCGCGGGATCGTCTTTACCCGGCTCATAGGGGCGCGTATCGCGCCCGAGATCAATCCGATTCAGCACTTCGTCCGGCGCCTGGGCTTCCTTGGGAAAGTCGTACGGCGGCAGCGGTTTGGTGGCGTCGAAGATCAGCTTGGTCTCCATCGGGCCTCGTTCCATGCGGTTGTAGCCATAGGCCGTCGGATTCAAGTGCGAGCCGATGATATTCGGAATCACCACCAGATCGCGGTCGGCCTGAAAACGCATGGCCAGCGCCCACAGCACCTGAGTTTCATTGAAGACGTCGACGTCGTCGTCGACGACGATCACATGTTTGATGCTCGGATCGGTGACCAGCGCGGCGAGGGCGGCTTGCTTGGGATCGCCCTCCGCTCGTTTCTTGAGCGAAATGTAGCAGTGGGCGCGGGCGGCGCCGGAGAGCGGCAGGTTGACGCCGGTGGTGCTCGGCACAGCTTCCTGAACCCGTTTGAAAAGGCTGCCGAGCCGGGGCGCGGCGCCGATGATGTTGTGCTCGAAATGGGCGCTGTGGATGCTCTGATAGATGGGATTTTTGCGCATGGTGATGGCGGTGACTTCAATATAGGGCTGCTCGCCTTCTTTGTAATAGTAATGCGGCCACTCGCCGAAAGGACCCTCGTACTGGCGCTTTTTCGGCGGCACGACGCCTTCGATGATGATCTCGGCGCGGGCGGGCACCAACAAATTCACGGTTTCGGCTTTGACGACCTCCAGGGGCTCGCCGAGAAAGGCGCCGGCGATTTCGAGCTCGGAGCCGACGCCGGCTTGCTTGCTGACGGCGGCCATGTTCAATGCGGGATGATGGCCGATGGCCAGCGCCACCTCCATCGCTTCGTTATGATCTTCATATTCCGTGCGCACGTAATTGGCGTGGTTGGCCGGATTGATCATCAACCCGAGTTGTCTCTTGCCCTGCTTTTGATGGCGGTAAATGCCGACGTTGACCGCGCCGGTGCCGCGTTCTTTGCAGATCAAAGCCGCTGCGTTGATGTAGGCGCCGGCATCGCCTTCGTTGTGCGTGAGGACGGGCAAGAGATCGAGATCGACGTCGTCGCCCTTGAGAATCACCTCTTTGCAAGGCGCCTCTTTGGCGGGGACCTCTTTGGGTGCCAGCGGCTGGCGCTCCCGCAAGGCCAGATCTTTGACCATCTGCGGCACCGATGAAGAGCCGAGGGAGAGGGCGAGGCGGTCGTAGGTGGCGCCGAGATTGATAACCAGCGGCATCTTCGATCCCTTGATGTTTTTGAAGAACACCAGCGGAAACCTGTTTTCTTTCTCAAACTTTTCGACGATACCGCTCGCTCCGTAACGGGGATCGACTTCCTTGTCGACGACGACCACATCCCTGGGACGCTTCTCCAACAGTTCGTCCAAATAGCTGCGCAGATCTTTGGCCATTTTGGTTTTCCTCCTGTGCGTTTGCTTTAGCGTTGCGCGAGGCCTGGCAATTGCCGGCGGCAGTCTTCCCTAGCTAATCTCAGTCGCAGTGATCTGACAATCATAGGACTGAGTCCGCGTCGTTCCAGCATGAATTGCTTGACAGCTTCGGAGCCTTCTTCTAACACTGGTTGCAGGACAAGTCTATGCGCCAGTTGCCGGTAAGATGGGGCATCAGTCTGCCCAATCGCGGAGCGCTGTTCGGCCTCACCGATGTCGACGAGCTGATCGAAACCGCCGCGGTTGCCGAGCGCTCAGGCGTATTCGAATCGGTCTGGTTCGGCGACAGCTTGATCCACAAGCCGCGGCTGGAGGCGATCACTATGCTCGCGGCCGTGGCGACCCATACCAAGAGAGTGCGATTGGGCACCATCTGCATGGCCTCCTTTCCCGTGCGCCATCCGGTTCTGCTCGCGATTCAGTGGGCGTCCCTCGATCAAATTTCCAAAGGAAGAACCTTGCTCGGCGTCTGCATCGGCGGCGGCCACGAGGGCGAGCTGAGCGCCTTTGGCGTAAAGCGCGAGGAGCGCGTCGGGCGGATGAAAGAGGGAATCGAACTGTTGCGCGAAATTTGGCGCGACGATGAAGTGGTCCACCGAGGCAGATACTACACGCTGGAGCGCTACAACATCGTCCCCAAACCGGTGCAGAAGACGCCGCCGATCTGGATCGCCGTCAGTCCGGAGCGCGAGCGGGTCGGCGACAAGGTCGTCGATCAAGCGATGCGGCGGGTGGCCGCCCTGGCGGACGGCTATATCACGATGGGGGTGACCGCCGAAGAGCTTGGCAAGAGGCTAAAGGTCGTCGAGCAAACCGCTGCCGAGATCGGCAAGGACTTATCCGACTTCGAAGTGGCGATTCACGGCATGGTGAACATTAACGACGACAAACAAGCGGCCTACACCGAGGCGAAGGAATATTTCAATCATTATTACGGTCCGACTTATCCGCCGGAAAGTTTGATCCGAGTCTGGCTTGCCCACGGACCGCCGCGCGATTGCGCGCGGCTGGTTCAGGAGTGGATCGATATGGGCATCACCACGCCGGTGCTGCGATTTACCGCCCGGGATCAACTCGAGCAGGTCAGAAGATTTATCGACGAAGTGCTGCCGCGGATCAGGTTGAAGTGACGGCTGCATCGCTGATAGAAAGATTCACGTTGAGCATGTGCAGCCATGGGCATGGAAGCGGCGGCGATTCGAGATTCTTCGCTTCGCTCGGAATGACACCGCGCCAACGGTCATCCTGAACGGAGTGCAAGACCTCGTTCCAAAGAGCATCGATGAAACAGGATGAAACTCTATGTTTGAAGACCTGAGAGGCTTCTTAAGCCACCTCGAAAGTCAGAAGCAGTTATTGCGCGTCAAAGACGAAGTCGACGTCAAGTACGAGATCGCCGCGGGCATGCGCAAGACGTCGGACATCGAAGGGCCGGCGTTGCTGTTTGAAAACGTCAAAGGCTATCCCGGCTGGCGCGTCCTGGGCGGGCTGTTCGCGACGCGGAAACTTGTGGCGCTCGGCCTTGGCGTGCCCCAAGAGCAGATGCTCGAGCGCTACATGACTCTTGAAGACAAGCACATTTCGCCCGAGATGGTTTCGACGGCGCCGTGCAAGGAAATCAAGTGGACCGGCGATCAAGTCGATCTAGCGAGACTGCCGATCGTAACTCATGCGAGCAAAGACTGCGGCGCCTACGTGACCATTGGCGTGCAGGTCGGCAAAAGCCCAGACAGCGGCATTCGCAATCTGTCCATCCATCGCATGCTGGTTTTGGGAAAAGACCGTCTTTCGCTCTGGGCGCCGGCCGATCACCACTTGGGCCGCATGATCTTGATGGCCGAGGAAAAGAAAAAAGGATTGGAAGTGGCGACCGCCGTCGGCGTGGACCCTGCGATCGTGGTCGGCTCGCAGGCGAGGGTGCCGTTCGGCATCGACGAATTTTACATCGCCGGAGCGCTGCGCGGCGCGCCGGTCAAACTCACGAAGTGCGAGACCATCGATGTCGAAGTGCCGGCCTTTGCCGAGGTGGTCATCGAAGGTGTGACGATTCCCGGCGAGCGGGTCGCCGACGGACCCTACGGCGAATATCCCGGCTGCTACAGCGAAGCCAAGCAAGCGCCGGTGCTCCAGGTCACCGCGATCACGATGCGCAACAACCCCATCTGGCAAACCGCGCTCACCGGCATGCCCGTGACCGAGAATCATACTCTGATCGAATACGGCAACGCTGCGGTGGTTTACCGCGAAGTGAAAAAAATCGTGCCGGAAGTGCGCGGCGTCAATATGACGCCCGGCGGCACGTTCCGGCATCACGTTGTGGTGTCGATCAAAAAGCGGGCCGAAAACGAGGGGCGCAACGTTATTCTGGCGCTGCTTTCGCTGGGTATAGGCCTTAAACAGGTGATTGTGGTGGACGAAGACATCGATCCCTTCGATCCCATGCAGGTGGACTGGGCGATGGCGACGCGCTTTCAAGCGGACAGGGACGCGATTATCATTCCGAATATCGCCTGCTCGACCCTCGATCCTTCCTGCGCCGAGGCGCGCGTCACCGCGGGTCTGGGCATCGACGCCACGGCGCCGATGAAAGAGCGCTGGCGGTTCGAGAAAGTTGAAATACCCGGGGTGGATAAGGTGAGATACATTTGAAGTTCAGGGTTCAAAGTTCAACGTTCAATGTCTGATCCGAGCTGCGTTGAACGTTGAACCCTGAACCTTGAACGCGAGCGAAGTGAGATGCGAAACTTCGACTACCTCGAACCGGCGACTGTCGCTGAAGCCTGCGCGCTGCTCAAGCAACACGGCGGCGAAGCCAAGGTCTTCGCCGGGGGTACCCATGTGACGATCCTCATGAAGCAGGGGCTTTATCAGCCCAAGGCTCTCGTCAACATAAAAAAGATACCCGAGCTCCGAGGAATCAAGTTCGATGCCGCGGCAGGCCTTGTCATCGGCGCGCTGGCGACCCATCGAGAGATCGAGACCTCGCCCGTGATTAAAGAGAAATTTCCCGTACTCTGCGAAGCCGAAAGGGAAGTCGCCAACATCCGGGTGCGCCACATGGGCACCGTCGGCGGCAACCTGGCGTCAGGCGAGCCGCTGACCGACCTGTCGCAGATTTTTATAGCCCTCGGCGCCGAGTTGAAAATCTCCGGGCCGAGCGGCGAGCGCAGTTTGCCCGTCGAACAGTTGTTCGTCGATTTTTATACGACCAGCCTGGCCGAGGATGAAATCATCACCCAAGTCGTTATCCCGCCGTCGCCGCCGAACTCGGGCATCGAATATATCCGTTTTTCCAGCAGTTCCGCGGTTGACAAGCCGTCGGCGGGCGTGGCCGTACGGCTGGCCTTGAAGCAGGAAGCCGTCCAAGCCGCGCGTATCGTGCTTGGCTGCGTCGGCCCGACGCCGGTGCGCGCGCGGAAAGCCGAAGATCTGGTGTTCGGCAAGAAACTTACTGCGGAGCTGGTCGCGGAAGCAGGGGCAACGGCTTCACAAGAGTGCAGTCCGACCAGCGATCTGCGCGGGTCCGAAAGGTACAAGCGGGCGATCGTCGGTACGCTGGTAAAGCGCGCGTTGACCGCGGC
>CAZILB010000073.1:5249-15175 GCA_964539925.1 uncultured Syntrophobacter sp.
GTACAAGCGGGCGATCGTCGGTACGCTGGTAAAGCGCGCGTTGACCGCGGCATATGAGAAAGCAAGGTGTCAATGATCGCGAGAGCCGGGAAGTTTCCCTTGAAACTGAGCTTTTGGTTATTGGTCCGAAAAGTTCCTTTCCCCTTGAAGGGGAAAGCATCGGGTTCGCGCAGGAGCATAAATGCATCGCCGTTCCTCGGGGATCTTTAGTAGCGCAATGGGAAAATGAATCGTAAAACCATTTCACTTAGCGTGAACGGCATGGAGCGCCGTCTTGAAGTCGAGGCGCGCACGACGCTGCTCGACGTGGTCCGCGACCAGCTCGGTCTCACCGGCGCCAAGCTGGGCTGCGATATCCAGGTCTGCGGCGCATGCACGCTGTTGGTCGGCGGCAAACCGGTGAGCGCTTGTTCGATGCTGGCGGTCGACGCGGACGGCTGTGAAATCGCGACGATCGAAGGTTTGGGCCGCAAGGACTCGTGGCACCCGCTCCAGCAAGCGTTTATGGAGTTTGGCGCTTTGCAGTGCGGCTATTGCACCTCCGGTTTTATTCTCACGGCCAAAGCGCTGCTCGACGAGTGTCCGGAGCCTTCGGTGGAACAGATTCGCGATTATTTGGCCGGAAATTTTTGCCGCTGCGGTTGTTATCAAGAGATTTTGCAGGCGGTGGTAAACGCGGCGAAGGCGAAGTGAGCTAAATCAACTCTGGCATCTTGGCGCCCCCGCCTTCCTTCGAAGTCGCTCGGGACGGGGTTTTCTCCCCGGCGCGCAGGGGAGGATAGAGGAGGGGGACGCCAAGATGCGAATGACATATTGGGATCATCCATGCAAACGACCCACATCGGCAATTCAGTGCGCCGGCTGGACTACGAAACCAAAGTGACGGGCCGGGCGCAGTATCTGGCAGACATGAGCGTTGCGGGCATGTGCCACGGGAAAATTTTACGCAGCCCTTACCCTCACGCCCGGATCAAGCGCCTGGACGCGTCCAAAGCTTTAAAAGTCGCCGGCGTGATGGCGGTGTTGGCGCGGGACGATATTTTGCACGACGAAGGCATCGAGCCTTACTATGGCCCGGTGTTCAAGGATCAAACCATCGTTGCCGTGGAGAAAGTGCGCCATGTGGGCGATCCGGTAGCGGCCGTGGCGGCGCTGACCGTGGACGCCGCGGAGGAGGCTCTCGGCTTGATCGAGGTGGAGTATGAGGAACTGGCGGCGGTGCTCGATGTGCGTGAGGCGTTGCAAGCAGGCGCCGCGCTGGTGCACGAATCGATCAAATTACCGACCTCAGGCTTCGCCGATCTGGCGGAGATCAAACCCGTCGAAGGCTCCAATGTTTGCACCCATTTCAAGCTCCATCGCGGCGACGTCGGCAAAGGCTTCGCCGAATCGGATCATATTTTTGAAGACGTTTTTACCTTGCCGGCGACGCAGCATAGCTTTCTCGAAACCCACGCCTGCATCGCGTCGGTGGAACCGGGAGGACGGATCACGGTCTGGGCGACGACGCAAAACCCCTTTGTCGTGCGCACTCAGCTCGCCAATATATTTAAAGTGCCGGTCGCCAAAGTCCGCGTCATCGTGCCTTACCTCGGCGGCGGTTACGGCGGCAAGGTTTATCCCAAGGTCGAACCGATCACCGTGGCCCTGGCGCAGAAAGCCGGGCGGCCGGTGCGCGTGGTGCTGTCGCGCGAAGAAGTTTTTTACACCATCACCAAACACGCTGCCGTGATTCGCATGAAGACCGGCGTGAAAAACGACGGTACGCTGTTGGCGCGGGAGTGCGAAATCCATCTCGACACCGGCGCCTACGCGGAGATCGGCCCGCGGGTCGCGAAGAAATCCGGCTATACGGCGGCAGGACCTTATCGCATTCCCAATCTCAAGATCGATTCCTACTCCGTTTACACCAACAAACCCCCGGCGGGAGCCTTTCGCGGCTTCGGCGTTTCGCAATCGGCCTGGGCGGTGGAATCGCAGATGGACATCATCGCCGCGGCGCTCAAGATCGATCCCCTCGAGCTGAGAAAAATGAACGGTTACGACGAAGGCGACAAGTTTGTGACCGAAGAGACCCTGCGCGCCGTGGGCCTGAAAGAGTGTCTTGATGAAGTCGCCAAGTCGATCGGATGGGATGCCGTTCAGTTCAAAGGTTCAACGGTTCAAGGTTCAAGGCCGGAAAACATCCGGCGCGGCAAGGGGCTGGCGTGCATGATCAAGGCGACGATTACGCCCTCGGTCTCCTGCGCCGTGATCAAGCTCAACGAAGACGCCAGCCTGTCGATCTATATCGGCACGGTGGAAATGGGCCAGGGCTCCGAGACCGTGATGGCGCAGATCGCCGGGTCCGAGTTAGGCATTGCGATGGCCAAGATTCAGGTGCTCGGCGTCGACACCGACGTGGTGCCCTACGACCTCACGACGTCCTCGAGCCGCTCGACTTTTCACATGGGCAAGGCGGTGCAGCTCGCCGCCCAGGACATCCAGCGCCAACTCAAACAGATCATCGCGAAGGAATACGGCGTGGCCGAAGAAAAAATCGGTTTCGCGGACGGAAAGATTCGCTTGCCTGAAACGCAGCTCGATTACGCCGACGTCATGTTCAAACGCTTCGGCATGCAGGGCGGCACCCTGGTCGGCGACGGGCAGATTAAAACGCTCACTAAGGACGAATTCGGAGAAAAGAGCACTTCGGCCTTCTGGTTTCTGGCTGCCGGCGCGGCGGAGGTCGAGGTCGACACCGACACCGGCAAGTTTAAGCTTCTCAAGTACGCGACTGCCGTGGACGTGGGCAAGGCGCTCAATCCGCTGGGCTGCCGCCAGCAGCTCGCCGGCGCCGTGATCACCGGCATCGGCCAGGCGATCTTCGAGGAGATCGCCTATGACAACGGCCAGCTGATCAATCCCAATCTGGTCGACTACGTCCTGCCGTCATTGGGCGACATGCCCGCCGTGATCGATGCCATTTGCGTCGAGACCCCGGATCGAAACGGCCCGTTTGGCGCTAAAGGCATCGGCGAGAGCGCGCTGATTCCCGTGGCCCCGGCCATCGCCAACGCGATCTACGACGCGGTCGGCGTGCGCATCAAAGATTTGCCGATCAAGGCGGAAAAAATTTATCTCGCCTTGGAACAAAACAGATCCTAGATTCGGTGGCTCTCTCTATGAAGGGGATTCCGTCGAAATTGACGCGCCTTGGGATAGCGCTGTCGTTCGGTCTCATCTCTGCCTCGTGCAGCTCGGAGGTTTTGGAACGGCAAGCCGAACAGATTCGCCAGCAGCAGGAACAAATCGCCCGCCAGCGCCAAGAACTGGAAGCGCTGGCCGCCGGCCAGCAGCTCCAGGATCAAAGGCGGGAAGCCTGCCAGCGCGCCTTTCGCGACTACTTCGATAAAGCCCAGCTGTCGACCAATCGAGAGGAGGCGATCTCTCTCTACCGCAAGGGCTTGGCGATCTGCCCGGACGATGATGTGGCGCATTTTGAATTGGGCCTGGCTCTGGCCGATGCCGGGCATCATGCCGAAGCGGAAAAAGAGTTCGAGGCGGCCCTCAGAATCAATCCAGCCTTTGGCGAAGCCCAGCGGCAACTGGATGCTGTCCGAAAGAACCGCTGAACTTTGCGCCAATCGAGTACTTGATCTCTAGACCGGAGGTCGAATCCTGGGAACGCTGATTGCAAGGTGGTTCTCTTTGCTGCCGCGCAGGATTTTCGCCCGTGCCATGGAGCAAATCGAGAGCGTCGACCTGACCGGTCGGTTTTATTAGCTCCGACACCTACTGCCGATGCCGCGAAGTTTGCGGGTTTCCACGGTTTTTGCTTTCATCGAGCAAAAGCAATATAGTCTGCGCGCCGCCGCGCTACGGAGGAAAAATATGACCCTTTTGAGAGCTGGTCCGGTTTTATGCCTCGGGTTCCTTATGATCGTGCAAGGAGGCCTTGCCGGGCAGACTTACGCGGCAGACATACAGATGCAGGTTCAGTCGGCCCCCCAGACCCCGACTTCGCCGTCGCCGACGGGCGCGCTCCTGACGATCGAAGATGCGGTGCGTATCGGGCTTGAAAATCACCCGAGAATCAGGTCCGCCAACGAGCGCGTCGGTTCTCAAGAAGCGATCTTGGGCCAACAAATGTCGGCCTATTATCCGACGGTCAATTTTAACAATTCTTATCGAACGTCGAAGTCAGCCGCGGGCGGAAGCGCGGCCAGTGCCTCTGATGCTTTTGCAAGCGCCGCTAATTTTAACTATACGCTCTACAATTTCGGCAAACGGGAAGGCAACGTGCAGGCCGCGCGGGAAACGCTGGACGCGACCAGGCAAGACTATGCGACCACGACGCAGGATATCATTCTGGCGATTAAACAGGCCTACTACGTTTACCTCGGCAGTCAGGCTGTGGTCAAAGTGCGTCAGGAAACGGTCCGCAACCGCGAACTCCTGGTTCGCCAAGCGCAGGGCTTTTATGAAGTGGGCACCCGGGCCAGGATCGACGTCGCCAGAGCGGAGGCCAATCTGTTCACGGCGCGCGCCGATCTTATCGCCGCCGAGAACGCGGTGAAAATCGCCTGGGTGACGCTGCGAAACGCCATGGGCTCGCCCCGGCTGCCGGAGCAGCCGGTTGCCGAAGACTCGCCCGAGGTGGTTATATCGATGAACCTGGCGGATGCCAGGGACGCAGCTTTCAGAGCGCGCACCGAACTCAAAAGCTTTGAAGCGCAGCGGCGCGCCTCCGATCAGCTGATCGCCACGGCGCGGCGCGGCCATCTGCCGGATCTATTGTTCGACGCCAGCTACGGGCGCAGGAGTATCACCGGGCAGGACCCTTTTCCCTTGCAGCCGAGCTGGTCCGTGGGGGTGAGCTTCAATATTCCGATCTTCGACGGGTTTCGCACCACCAACCGAGTCGAGGAAACAGTGCATAACTATTACAACATCCGCGCGCAGGAAGAGGACCGCCGCCAGCTGATTGCGCTCGAGGTCGAGCAGAGCTACCTTAGGGTCGTGGAAACTCAGGAGCGAATTTTAGCGAACGCATCCGCAGCCAGAGCGGCTCGGGAAAATCTCGATCTGGCCCGCGGGCGTTACGAGGTCGGCGTGGGTTCGATTATCGAAGTCACCGACGCCGAGACCCTTTACACGGACGCGCAAACAACCTATATACGCTCAGTTTACGAGTACAAGATTGCCGACGCCCAGCTTGCCCGGTCGATGGGCGATCCCCGCGTCGGAGTCTTAAAACAGGGATCGATCAAATAGTCCCTCTACCCAGAAAGGGGCCGGTTAGAAACCCCCATGAAGCGTACGCTCTGGATCCTCGCCTTTCTTGTCGTTGTTCTCGGCTTTGCCGGATTGCAACAGTATCAATCCTGGTCCCATAACAAACCAAAGGCAGAGCCGGCGGCGAAATCGGCGGACGGCGCGCCGCGGGCCTCCGCAGGTCAGGGGCGGGGCGGCCGCGCCCGGGAAGCGGTGCCGGTGCTGGTGGTCACAGCGGTCCGCAAAGCGGTTCCGCTGCAGATCCGCGCCGTCGGCAACGTTGAGCCGTACACTACGGTTTCAGTCAAGAGCCAGGTTACCGGGGTCCTCAACCAAGCTCACTTCAAAGAAGGCCAGGACGTCAAGAAGGGGCAGATGCTCTTCACCATAGATTCCCGCCCCTACGAAGCCGCGCTCAGGCAGGCCGAAGCCAATCTGGCGCGCGATACCGCGCAATTGCGCAACCTGCGCGAACAAGTAAGGCGCTATGCCGAACTGGTCGAAAGACAGTATGTATCGCGCGAACAGTTCGATCAGATAAAAGCCAACGCGGACGCCGCCGAAGCCGTGGTCGAGGCCGATAAGGCGGCGGTGGAAAACGCCAAAGTCCAGTTGAGCTATTGCTACATTTACTCGCCGATTAACGGCAGGGTCGGCAGCCTGCTGGTGAACGAAGGCAACCTCGTCCGGGTCAACGACGGTACGCCGCTCGTAGTCATCAACCAGATCAACCCTATCCATGTGACGTTCGCCGTGCCCGAGCAGCATCTGGCCGACCTCAAACGGCATATGGCCAGCGCCAAGTTGAAGGTGGACGCGCGCTTCCAATCGGATGAGGGCCGGCCCGAACAAGGGGCTTTGGCTTTCGTCGACAATGCCGTCGATCGCGCCACCGGCACGATCAAACTCAAGGCTGAATTTACCAACAGCGAACGGCGGCTTTGGCCGGGGCAGTTCGTCAACGTGGCGCTGACCCTGGCGACCCAGGGGGATGCCGTGGTGGTGCCGGCGGAGGCGGTGCAAGTGGGTCCGGACGGCCAACAGGTTTTTGTCGTCAAGGAAGACCAGCAAGTGGAGATGCGGCTGGTGAGCGTGGCGCGGACGATCGAAGGCGAAGCGATCATCGCCAAGGGGTTGGCCCCCGGCGAAGTCGTTGTCCGTGAAGGGCAATTTTTGCTTGGGCCCGGCTCCCGTGTCGAAATCAAAGATTTGGCGAAGACCGGCGATGCCAAGCCGGACAGCCCGGCAAACGAAGGAAAGCGCGGCCGCGGCAGGGAAAAGGCGAAGGCGGCGGAGCGAGGTGCGTCATGAACATGTCCGGCCTTTTTATCCGGCGTCCCGTCATGACCACCCTGGTCATGGTGGCCATCGTCATTTTCGGCATACTCGGCTACAAGTCGTTGCCGGTCAGCGACTTGCCGACCGTCGATTTTCCGACCATTACGGTGAGCGCCAGTTTGCCCGGCGCCAGCGCCGAGACGATGGCCGCTTCGGTGGCCACGCCGCTGGAAAAGAACTTCTCCAGCATCGCCGGACTCGACTCCATGAGCTCGACCAGCACTCTCGGACGGACACAAATCACCCTACAGTTCAGCCTTAGCCGCAATATCGACGCAGCGGCTCAGGATGTGCAATCGATGATCGCCCGCTCGGCGCGCGATTTACCGAACAGCATGCCGAGCCCACCGTCTTACCGAAAGGTCAACCCTGCGAACAATTCTATATTATTGCTCGCTTTGACGTCGGATTCGCTGCCGCTGTCCACGGTCGATGAGTTTGCGCAAACGATCCTGGCACAGCGTATTTCGATGGTCAACGGCGTCGCTCAAGTGGACGTCTTCGGCTCGCAGAAATTTGCCGTCCGGGTGCAGTTGGACCCGAACCAGCTGGCGGCGCGGCAAATCGGCATCGACGATGTGGTATTGGCCATCCAACGGGGCAACGTCGATCTTCCGGTGGGCCTGCTCGATGCGCCCACTCGGGCGTATACCCTGGTTTCCGACGGCCAGCTGACCAATGCGGCCGCCTTTCAGAATCTGGTGGTCACCTACCGCAACGGCGCGCCGGTGCGCGTTCAAGATATCGGCCGGGCCATCGACAGCGTGGAAAACCGGCGCGCGGCGAGCTGGTTCAAAGATAAACGCGCGGTCATTCTCGGAGTGCAACGCCAACCGGGCGCCAACGTCGTTGAAGTCGTTGATGCCATCAACGCGCTGCTTCCCGGCTTGCGCGCCCAGATTCCGCAGTCGATCCAGCTCGACGTCTTTTTTGACCGCACCCAATCGATCCGCGAATCGGCCCACGACGTTCAGCTGACGCTGATCGGCACTATATTTCTGGTGATCTTCGTCATCTACCTATTCATTCGCAACGCTTCGGCGACGATCATTCCCAGTTTGGCGGTGCCGCTGTCGATCGTCGGCACCTTCGCGGTCATGTATTTGCTGAATTACAGCCTTAATAATCTGTCCTTGATGGCGCTGACGCTCGCCGTCGGCTTTGTCGTTGACGACGCCATCGTCGTCCTGGAAAACATCGTCCGCCATATGGAAAAGGGCGAAAAACCCTACGAGGCCGCCGTCAACGGCGCCAGGGAAATCGGCTTCACCATCGTTTCGATGACGGTGTCTTTGGTGGCGGCGTTCATTCCGGTGCTGTTCATGAGCGGCATGCTCGGGCGCTTGCTGCGCGAATTTGCCGTCACCATCTGCGTGGCCATTCTTATCTCCGGTTTCATATCGCTCAGCCTGACGCCGATGTTGTGCAGCCGTTATCTCCGCCCGCCGCACGATCAAAAGCATGGTTGGTTCTATCGCCTGCTCGGGCGCTGTCTGGACGCGATGAACCGGGGCTACGAGATCACGCTCGCCTGGGTGATGCGCCACCATGTGACGACGATGTTGGCTTCGGTGGTGGTATTGCTGGCGACGATCTACATGTTCGAAAAGGTGCCCAAGGGTTTTATCCCGAGCGAGGACACCGGCCAGATCCTGATCAATACCGAGGCCGCCCAGGGAGTTTCCTTCGAACAGATGGTCAAAAACCAGCAGCAGCTCGCAGCCATTGTCGCCCGGGATCCAAACGTCGAATCGTTTTTCTCCAGCGTCGGTGTCGGCGGCGCGGCGTTGACCGGCAACACCGGCCGGATCTTTGTCAAGCTCAAGGCGCGCTCCGAGCGGGAGCTGCGCGCGGACCAAGTCATCCGCGAGCTGCGGCCGAAACTGACGGCGGTGCCGGGGATTCGCGTCTCGCTGCAAAATCCTCCGGTAATTCGCGTCGGCGGCCGTCTGAGCCGCAGCCTGTATCAATTTACCATGCAAAGCCCCGACGCGCCGCAGCTCTACCGCTATGCCGCGGTGATGGAGGAGCGAATCCGGGGTCTGGCGGATTTTCGCGATGTGGGGAGCGACTTACAGCTAAGAAACCCCCAACTCAGGGTGGTGGTGGACCGCGACCGGGCTTCGACCATGGGCATCACCGCTCAGGGAATTTCCCAGCGCCAGGTGGAGGAAGCTTTCTGGAGCGCCTACGCCACCCGGCAGGTGTCGACGATCAACACGCCCAACAATCAGTACCAGGTGATCGTCGAGATCGATCCCAAGTTTCAGAACGATCCTTCGGCGCTTTCGATGCTCTACATCCGGTCGACCACCGGCCAGGCGGCGGCCGCCCAGCCGATGGTGCCGCTCGGGTCGCTGGCGTCGCTCACTTACACGGTGGGGCCGGCATCGGTCAACCATTCGGGCCAATTGCCGTCGGCGACCATCTCTTTCAATCTGCGCGACGGGGTGGCGCTGGGCGGCGCGGTGGAGCAGATTAACCGCCTGGCGCGGGAGATATTGCCGCCCTCGATCAACACGAACTTCCAGGGCACGGCGCAGGAGTTCCAGCGATCGATCACCAGCCTGTGGGTGCTCTTGGCGCTCGCGGTGTTCGTCGTTTATCTGGTCCTGGGCATCCTGTATGAGAGTTTTATTCATCCGCTGACGATACTCTCGGGACTGCCGTCCGCCGGCCTGGGCGCATTGATCGCGCTCTATCTGTTCGGCATGGACCTCAGCATCTATGCCTTCGTCGGCCTGATCATGCTTATCGGCATCGTCAAGAAAAACGCCATCATGATGATCGACTTCGCGCTGGAGGCGCAACGAAACGAAAACAAAACCCCGGCTCAGGCGATCTATGACGGCGCGCTGGTGCGGTTTCGGCCGATCATGATGACCACCATGGCGGCGATTTTCGGCGCGCTGCCCATCGCCATCGGCTGGGGCGCGGGCGCCGAAGCCCGGCAGCCTCTCGGGGTTGCGGTGGTCGGCGGGCTGATCATTTCACAGGCCCTCACCCTGTACATCACTCCGGTGATTTATCTCTACCTGGAGAAGTGCCAGGCGTTTTTTCAGGCGCTGCCGTCGCGCCTGCGCGGGCAGGCTCAAGTGGTCGTGCCCGCGGCGCAACCGGCGACGGTGGGCGTCGAAAGCCCCGCGCCCCACAAATTGCCGTAGATTGAGCGTGCGCCTGGCGAGCGCGGTTTCCATAAAGCGCAGGACCATCGGCTTCGCTGAACGGCAGGGCATTATTGACGCTACCAGCGAAACGGATTGAGCGTTCTGCCGAGGCTGTCCATGTCCTGGCGAAGTTGATCGAAGACACCCTTGGGATCGTCATCGGGC
>CAZILB010000073.1:15275-18202 GCA_964539925.1 uncultured Syntrophobacter sp.
GCTGTCCATGTCCTGGCGAAGTTGATCGAAGACACCCTTGGGATCGTCATCGGGCTCAGTCCCCGGTGTCCTGGGCTTCGGCTGGCTCCTGGCCGCCGTCGCGGCCGGCGCTTGGACCGGTCCCTTGACCAAGATTCTATTCGGAATTTCCTGGGCGCGGTTGCTGTCCTCCGACTTGAGTTCACCGGACTGCGGCGGTTCCTGAGCGCGGCCGATGCTTTCCGGTCGTGCTCCTTCGGCGGGGCTCAAAAACAACGGTCCCTTTTCGAGGGCGAGCTTGGGTTCAAGCTCGACGCTTTTGGGCTGCGGCTTTTGCGCCGGAGCGGCCGCCTTGATTTCTTCGGCCGTCGGCGGTTTCTCGAACTGGGACGGTTCAACCCCCTGGGACCTGAGCTTTTGATCGATGCTGCTCAAGATGCCGCTGGTTTGCACGTC
Source organism: uncultured Syntrophobacter sp. (assembly GCA_964539925.1). GTDB lineage: Bacteria > Desulfobacterota > Binatia > UBA9968 > UBA9968 > DP-20. Next base: position 15,711 of record CAZILB010000073.1, read on the forward strand.
TTGCGCCGGCCGGCTCGGGGAGGCTTTGGCGATGGCCGCTTGGGCGGCCGCGGCATCGCGAAATGCCGGGGCGGCTTCCGGCGGAGCCGGCACCTGGCCGGGGTCTTTTCCGCTCCGCTTCAGGTTGCTGTCGATGGAGCTTAACAGCGCCGCCGTGTCGGTGGCGGGGGCTGGCGGCGCCGCCTGATCGCTCTTCGGCAGGTCGGCGGGCGGCGGTTTCAAGGCCGCTTGGCGAGCCGTTGAGTCGATGCCCTTTTGTTGCAGGGAATCATCGATTTGGTTAACCAGCGCGTTCGATTGAGACGGGCTGGCAGGCGCGCGTTTTGCCGAAGCCGGTGTTGAGTCTCTGCCGCCGAACGGCCACAGCGACGCGAACCAGCCGCGCGATTCTTCTTTCGGTTCGGGGTTTTTCTTGGCGAGCAATTCAACCGCGCCGCCGTCTTGCTTGTCCTCGTTCTTGGCGCCGCTGGAAGACGAGGAGAACGGGTTTAGCCGGCTCGCCACCCGGCTGAAAAATCCCCTCTCGGCGCCCGGCTCTTCGTAAACGACTTCCTTCTTTTCAACGAGGTTTAAGTTTCGCAAACGCGCCAGGGCGGGGTCCTCTTTGACCTCGGGAGACGCCGCTGCGCCGGGACGGCGATCGCGCATCAACAATTGCGCCAGAGGATCATGCCTCTCCTTTTCCAACTGGGCCAACTGCGTTCTGGCTTCGGCGGCAAACTTGCTCTGGGGATAGTGCTGGAGCAAGGCTTCGTAGGCGAGCGTGGCGCGCATGGCGTTTTTCTCGCGGCGGTAGCTTTCCCCCAGATAAAAAAGGCTTTTCACCGCCGTCGGCGTGTCTCTGTATTTGCGCACGATTTCTTCGAAGCGGTCGCGGGCGGCGGGGTATTTCTCCTGCTGAAAATAAAAATAGGCGATGTTGTATTCGTGCTCGGCCAGGTATGCGAGGCTCTTGGCGAGCTTCTCGCGGGCTTCCGCCGCGTAGGGCGACTTGGGATGATTGGCGATGACGCTTTCGAAGTATCCTTTGGCGATTTCGGTGTTCTTCTGGTCCCGATCGGTCGCCGTGAATTGATTGAAGTGGGACTCGCCGAGGCGCAAAATCACCAGCGGAATATTTTCATTCGTCGGGTGCAGGGTCTGAAACTCTTTGAAAGCGTTGATGGCTTCCGGATACTGCTGGTTGAAATAATAGGCCTCGGCCATTTTGAGCTCGGTCTCGGTGACGCGAGGGCTAAAGGGATGGTCGCTCCTGAGCTTGGAGAAACTATCTATGGCGCGCACGTACTTTTTCTCGTTGAATGCGCGCATGCCCTCCTGGAAGAGCGCTTCGGCAGTGGGGTCGGCTTTGGCGCCGCTGCTCCATGGCATCGAGGGCAATGAAAGCGACGGCATCGACGAACAGCCCGCGACGAAAATCACCGCAGACAACAGGGCGATTCTGGATTGCGATTTCATAGGGCTCCTTTGTGAGGGACTTGGAGGAGTATCTTACACTGGAGGGTCTTTGAGTCAAGGTTATTCGCAGGTTGAATTTCCACGGTGTGATCCATCGACCTCATCAGCGAATTACGGAGATACGGTTCCATCGGGCGCAAGGCGATGCCGCCGCGCCGATCGATCAGTTGCGCGCGAGCACGCGCAGGGTTACTTCGGTGCGATTCGCGCGCAAGACAAAAGGCCAAACCGGAGGAAACGCCAGATATGCGGCGGTTTCCAAAAACGAGTAGATCGGATCTCCCGGCGGTCCTTTGTCGTCGTGAATGACGACTTGGTAATCGCCCGGCGGCAATTCGGGAATCTTAAACTGCAAAATCTTGTCCTCGATCCAGATGAGCTCCTCGCCGGGAACATCCCGGCGCGCGGGATCGGTCGCCAGCAGTTTGAGATCGGGCCAGTCCATGACATTACCGGCGATCTCAACGCGCGGCCAGCCGACGAGGTATTCCAGAGACAGACTCACCGTTGTGCCGGGACGGCCTTCAAGCGGAGACATTTGCACGACCCTGGGGGCGCACGCCGAAAGGAAAAACAGCGCGGCTGCTGCCGCTGCCCGGCGAAAAGTTTGGCAAATCATCATCGACGGTTTTAAGTTCCCACAAAATAGCGCCTCTGGGAAGCGCCCGGTGCGATAATTCGGCGCTCGATTTCAAAGTAAGCAACGGAATCGAGGGGTTAAATGTCCAAAGGTTGCGGCCGGAGGGTCCCCTTGAGTGCCATAAACTATCCCTCGCTAGAGTGTAATAACGCCTATCTAATCCATAAGTCGTAAGGTCTCCGGCCTCCGATGGGCCGTCGAGCATAAAATCATACTAACGGCCTATTGTCGGCGAGCGGAAAATTCGAGTAAAACCTTGCGGGTAATGGACAGCGATAGGGGGCTGTTTCCGGGGGCTACGGACAACGAATTCAATTCGCAGGTAAAAAATTCAAAGGAGAGGCAAAGGAGGCAAAGATGAAGAAACGGTTTTTGGTTTTGAGCATGCTCGCCG
>CAZILB010000074.1:0-14725 GCA_964539925.1 uncultured Syntrophobacter sp.
GGAGGATTTATGAAATCGCGCGCCGCGGTCGCCTGGGAAGCGGGCAAACCTCTGGTTATCGAAGAAGTCGAAGTTGCCGGGCCGAAGCAAGGCGAGGTGCTGTTGAAAGTGGCGGCTACCGGAGTTTGTCACACCGACGCCTACACGCTATCGGGAAAAGATCCGGAAGGATTGTTCCCGGCGATCATGGGCCATGAGGGCGGGGCGGTCGTGATCGAGACGGGCGCTGAGGTTACCTCCGTCAAGGCCGGCGACCACGTTATCCCGCTTTACATCCCCGAATGCGGCCAGTGCAAATTTTGCAAATCGGGCCGGACCAATCTCTGCGGCGCCATCCGGCTCACTCAGGGCAAGGGCGTCATGCCCGACGGCACCTCAAGGCTTTCCGTCGGCGGAAAACCCGTCTTTCATTACATGGGCACCTCGACCTTTTCGGAATACACGGTGCTGCCGGAGATCGCCGTGGCCAAGATCAACCCCGCCGCGCCCCTCGACAAGGTCTGCCTGCTCGGCTGCGGCATCACCACCGGCATCGGCGCGGTTCTGAATACCGCCAAGGTGCGGCCCGGCTCCAGCGCGGCGGTATTCGGCCTGGGGGGCATCGGTCTCAGCGTCATTCAAGGGCTGGTCATGGCCAAAGCCGAACGAATCATCGCCGTCGATATCAATCATGCCAAGTTTGAGATGGCGAAAAATCTCGGCGCGACCGAGTTCATCGTGCCCCAGGCCGACGGCCGTTCGGTTCAAGAGGTGATCGTCGAAATGACCGACGGCGGCGTCGATTACTCGTTTGAATGCATCGGCAACGTCAAGACCATGCGCGCGGCGCTGGAGTGCTGCCACAAAGGCTGGGGCGAGTCGACGATCATCGGCGTGGCGGCGGCCGGCGAGGAAATCAGCACCCGCCCCTTCCAGCTCGTCACCGGCCGGGTCTGGCGCGGTACGGCTTTCGGCGGCGTCAAGGGACGCTCCCAGCTGCCGGGTTATGTCGACAAGTACCTCAACGGCGAGATCAAAATCGATCCGATGGTCACCCACACGCTGCCGCTGGAGCGGATCAACGAGGCCTTCGAGCTGATGCACGAGGGCAAAAGCATCCGTTCGGTGATCCGGTTTTAAGCCGCTGCAGGAAACCGCCGGCGGCCTATGGGGCCAACGCTAAAAGTGCCGCGACATTGCCGGCATTTTCCCCGATTTTTAACCGAAAAACGGCTTGCAGTTTGGAGATTTTCTTTTTATAAGAGAGCCTTATTCACACTCTGGAAGTGACAAAACCGGGAAAGGGATGGCGATGAATAAGAAGATCAAATTCCGCGTCAACGGCAAGAGAGTGGAGCTGGAAGTTCCGACCAACCGCATGCTGATTGACTGCCTGCGCTACGATCTCGAACTGACCGGCACCAAAGAGGGCTGCAGCGTCGGCGTTTGCGGCGCCTGCACGGTGCTCATGGACGGCGACATGATCAGCTCCTGCTTGACGCTGGCGGTGATGGTCGACGGCCGCGACATCACCACGGTGGAAGGGCTGGCGAAAAACGGCGAGCTCAATGCGGTGCAGAAAAGCTTTATCCAGTACGGCGGCTTTCAATGCGGCATTTGCACGCCGGGCCAGGTGGTTGCCGCGACCGCATTGCTGGACGAGAACCCCAGGCCGAACGAAGAAGAGATCAAAGACTGGATGATGGGCAATCTGTGCCGCTGCACCGGCTACTACAAGATCATCGAGTCGATTCAGAAGGCCCACCAGTTCGCCAAATAGCCAAAAGGATACAGCCATGATTCCCTTTGAATACCGCACCCCGAAAAACCTCAAAGAAGTTCATGCCGCGCTCAAAGAGTTCGGCGACGACGCCAAGCTCATCGCCGGCGGCACGGCTCTGGTGATCATGATGAAGCAGCGCCTGGTGCGCCCTGGCTGTCTCGTCAGCCTGGGCTCCGTGCGCGGCTTCAACGGCATCGAGCTCAAGGACGGCGGCGTGAAGATCGGCGGCCTTGCGACGCACCGCGCCGTGGAAAGCTCACCGCTGCTGCGCCGGCGCTTGCCCATGCTCGCCGAGACCTATCATCATGTCGCCACGCTGCGCATTCGCAACATGGCCACGGTGGGCGGCGGCCTGGCCCATGCCGACCCCAATCAGGACCCGCCGCCGAGTCTCATCGCCCTGGGCGCGACGGTGAAAGCGACTTCTCCCACTGGCAGCCGGGTCATTCCGCTCGATGAGTTCTTCAAAGGTTATTACGAGACCGTGCTCGGTGCCGACGAGATCATCACCGAAGTCTTTGTTCCCAAAGTCGCCCCGAACACGGGAGCCGCCTACATCAAATTTCTGCCGCGCACCGCGGACGACTACGCCACCGTCTCCGCCGCCGCCGTGCTGACCCTGGACAAGAACAAGAAAACCATCGCCGACGTGCGCATCGCCCTGGGCAGCGTCGGCGAAACGCCGATCCGCGCCACCGAAGCCGAGGCGGTTTTGCGCGGCCAGCCGCTCAAGTCGGACGGCTTCGCCGCAGCCGGCGAGAAAGCCAAGCAAGCGGTCGATCCGATCAGCGACTTCCGCGGCTCGGCGGCCTACAAAAAAGACATGGCGGCGGTATTCGTGCGCCGCGCTCTGGAAAAGGCTTTGACCGATATCCGCCAGCAGGCCAAAGCCAAGGCCGCGCCCAAGCCCGTAAAAAAGAAAGCCGCGAAGAAGAAAGGCAGAAGACGTTGAAATTTACCCAGACCGCGCAGATTCCCGTGGCCCGCGAGCCGCTGTGGGACTTTCTCATGGATGTTCCCAGGGTGGCCAAGTCGCTGCCGGGGGTCGAATCCGTAAAGCAACTCGACGATACCACCTACGAAGGCGCGCTGTCGGTGCGCGTCGGGCCGATCAAGCTCAACTTGCAGGGCAAGATCATTCTTGAAGAGCGCAACAAAACCGATTGGCGGGCCGCGCTTCGTGCCGAAGCCAAAGACCGCATGGCCGCCGGCGCCGTCAGCGGCAAGACCACCATGACGCTCAAGGAGCTTGGCGCCAATCAAAGCGAACTGTTCGTGGAAACCGACGTCAACATCCTGGGCAAGATCGGCGAGTTCGGCCAGCCGATCATCCGCAAGAAAGCGGACGCGATGCTCAAGGAATTTGTCGAAAATATCAAAAAGCAATTAGCCGGGCAGTGAGGTCGAGGGAGGCTCGCCGTCCTCCCCGGTTTCTTCCCCTCTGCCAATTTTCTTGCGCATACGGCCGAGGACCCGCTCGTAGCAGTCCTCGGCCAATTTTTTTCGCCCTGCCGAATTGTCCCGATAGCGGAAACATTCGATCCTTGGCTGGATCGTCACCAGGACCTCGACGCCCCGCAGCCCGAGCAGGCGCCAGAAGTGCGACAGAAAGCCCATGTCGCCGTACCAGTAGACCAGATCGCGGTTGGCCGGGCCGACCGGCCGATTATCGATGCTTTTGTAGGCGATTGTCGCCGGCACGATGATCGACCGGTTGCGCAGCGCCGCTTCCAGCGGCACCGTTTGAAACGGCAGCATTCGTTCGCCGTCGGTCGATGATCCCTCCGGAAACAGCAGAAGGTTCGCTTCCTGCTTGAGCTTGCGGATCATCTCCGGAATCAGCTCGCGCACCTGTTCTTTCTTTTGCCGGTTGATGAAGACCGTGCCGCAAAGCACGTTCCACAGACCGACGATGGGCCAGCTTTTCACTTCTTTTTTCGACACGAACAGAATCGGAAAAATGCTGCCGAGCACGATGCCGTCGACGTAGCTCAAATGGTTGGCGATGATTACGTAGCCGCCCCGCTCCAATTGTCCCTCGTCGCCCGACACGGCGACTTTGATATTGAGAATGAGCCGGACCAATAGCGTAAAATTGCGGGTGATCCGGCTGACGATCTTCCAGCGATTGGGCAGCCTCAGAATCGAGATCCAGAGATGCACCAGGGCCACGAGTGCGAAGAAAAAAGCCCACAGGGAAAGAAACGCAGCGAGCTTAAGCGGGCGCATCGTTTACCCTCACGTCAGACAGGCCGAGCCGTTTAAGATACTCTTCTTTCAGGCTGCCGAAATCGAGCAGCAGGAAGAAATCCGCGGTGCCGAACTCGGCGTCGAGCGCCGGCGGGCCGCACACCAGCGCGCCGATGCGCAAATAGCCTTTAATCAAGCTCGGTAGTTTCTGAAACAAAGCCTGCTCGTCCTCCACCGCCGCGTCGTCGGCCAGATCATTGAATTTGCAGGCCGCGAGAGGAAACACGCGGTACGCTTCGGCGGCGTAGTATTTTCGCTTGAGCAGGGAAAAGATCGCGCTCACTTCGGCGCCGTCGGTGCTGTATAGACTGCCGCAGCCGAACAAGTAGCGAACCCCGCGCGCGCGCACCTGCTCGGCGATCGCTTCCCACATGAGCGCGATCAGCGCCCGATCGCGAAAGTCTTTGCGCGCGCAGGAGCGCCCGAGCTCCATCAACTCGCCGTCGAGTTTTTTGATCCGCGAGAGGTTGAATTCTTTCTCGGAATAAAAACCGATGTGCCGCAGCGCCCGGGAGCCGCGCAGCAAGCGGTAGGTGCCCACCACCTCGCCGCGCTTGAGATCGCGCACGATCAAATGATCGCAATAAGGATCGAAATCGTCGATATCCAGGCCGCGGTCATAGGACGACTTCAGTCCCTTGTTCAGCTCCAGGTTGAAAACTTGAAACCTGAGGCGCTGCGCTTCTTCGATCTCGCTCGCGCTCGTGGCGATCTTGACTTCAAAATCGGCCATGGCGAAGAATTATCACAGGGGAAACGCTTTGAAAACTAAACATACGCATATAAAATTTCGGAATGAAGGAATACTCGATCTCGCCTAGCGCGGTAAAGCCGCAACCAAACACCGGAAGATCTCGCGCAAAGCTCGCAAAGAGCGCCAAGTTAAGAGATTAACTTTCCTTGGGGCCAGGAATGGGTGGCCTTTGCGTGCCTGGCGTACTTGGCGCGAGGAAATTTCTTGAATTCAGTTTATCAAACAAGCCCGGTGATAGAATCTACGCCGCGGGACTAGCGATGGCGCCAGGCGGGAGTGCGCTTGGCGAGAAAGGCTTGCACGCCTTCCTCCACGTCTTCCGTTTGGAGCAGCTCCCGGCAATAAATTTCCTCGGAGCGTTTGAGCGCCGCGTCGAAGCCGCCGAGCGACAACTCGCGCAGTCCTTTAACCGTCAGCCGCAGTACCGCCCCGCTCTTGGCGAGGAGCTCGTCCAGAAGCGCCCGCAGCGCCGTTTCCAATTCGCCGCGCGCGCATACTCGACTGACGAGTCCGATGGCTTCGGCTTCGCGCGCCGAGAACCGCCGTCCGGTGAGAATCATATCGGCGGCCCGGCGGTAACCGATCAAAGCGGCAAAGCGCGCCAGGGCTACCGGCGGGTAGCAGCCGACAAGGATCTCCGGCGTGGCAAAGACGCTTTCCTCCGTGGCCACGACGAAATCGCAGGAGCTGGCAATTTCGCAGCCGCCGCCGAGACAGGGGCCGCGCACGGCGGCAACCGTCGCTTGCGGCAGAGCCAAGAGCTTGCGAATCACGCCATGGACGACCTCGAGCATCTCGGGAGCTTTCTCGCGCGTGTGATCGCGAATTTCCATGCCGGCGGAAAATGCCCGCTCCCCCGCGCCCCGAAGCACGACCACGTCCGCCGGCTCCGCCGCGCAAGCCGACAGCGCACCGTCCAGCTCGCGCAAAAGCGCGATGTCGAGCACATTTAATGGCGGCCGCTCCCAGGTGATGGTTATCACCCGCTCCCTTTTCTCGAACATTATTCCCATGCGCTCTCCCAAAACGGCATCGCCGCTCTAATGTTTTAACGATTCAAAAAAACTGATCCGTCTTTTCAACCATGCCAGGCGCAGTTGCTCGCAGGGGCACACCTATGTGTCTGCCCAAATCTCGGCCCATTCTTTGTCGGCCAGGTCGTGTCGCTGCTCGAAATCGCTGCAAAACAAGACTCCGGTGAAAGTTTGACAAGGACAACCATAGCACCTAAACTTGGCGAATATGAACTCCCCCAGCAGGAGGGCTTTAATGAAACCTTCGCGAATCTCGTTGCTCGCGGTGACGCTCTGTCTGTTTTTCGCCGCAAAGCCGGGCCTGGCGGCGCCGGATGAATATGACGACAGCCAATCGCATCCGCTGAGAATTGCCGCCTACCTGCTCCACCCGGTGGGCTTTATCACCGAATGGGTGGTTTTCCGACCGTTCCATTATTTGGTTAGCGCCACCGAGCCGCTGGAGGCTTTCTTCGGTCATCGTCCCCATCCGCCGCTTTTATCCGAACCTCAGCCGATACGGGACTACGGAATGCCGAGGCGGACAGCGGCGGTGCAGGCCGCGCCGCAACCGGCGGCTCCGGCGCCGGTGCCGCCGCCCGAAACGGTAAGGATTGTCGAGGTGCCGGTGGAGAAGATCGTCGTCCGAGAAGTCCAAAAGCTGGTGCGGGTGGAGGTCGAAAAATTGGTGCTTCCATCGCTGGCCTTTGCTTTCGATTCGGCCCAATTGACCGATCTGGGAAAGGGGCAGGTTTATCTGGCAGCGCAGCGCTTCAGGGAAAAGGCCGACGTGACCATCGCCATCGAAGGCCACGCGGATAATCGCGGCGACGAGCAGTACAACCTGAAACTCGGTTTGCGGCGCGCCGAGACGGTCATGAACGAGCTGGCGGCGCTGGGAGTCGATCGCAACCGCATGTCCACCGTCAGTCTGGGCGAAAGCAAGCCGGCGATCGAAATGGATACGCCCTGGGCGCGCGCGGTCAACCGGCGCGTAGAGTTTCAGCTCAAGGCGGCGCCGTAGATCGAGCTTGACGGAACGATTCCTTGGGCCCAGCCCGGTTCCGAGGCTGGGCCTTTTTTTTCACGACCCGCCGCAATCCATTCCGCTGCCGGCCCCATCGCGTTGAATGAATGGCGTATAAACCACAGGATAGCTATTTTAAGAAGGCCAAGCACGAAGGTTTGCGTTCGCGGGCCGCGTACAAGCTTGTTCAATTGCAGCAGCGTTACCGCATCCTTCGCCCCGGCGACGCGGTCGTCGATCTCGGCGCGGCTCCTGGCGGCTGGCTGCAAGTCGCCGCGAGGATCGTCGGCGCGGACGGTAAGGTTGTCGGCGTCGATCTCCAGGCAATTGCGCCGCTCAACCCGCAAAACATCGTATTGATCCAAGGCGACGTCACCAGCGTCGAAATCCAGGCAAAAATCAAGGGGCTGATCGGCGGTTTTGCCAACGGCGTATTGTCGGATCTGGCGCCGAAGCTGAGCGGCATTCGCGACGCCGACATGGCCCGCGCCCTCGAGCTCAATCGCACGGCGCTCCGCGTCGCCGCCGAATTGCTCCGTCCGGGCGGCTCATTGCTGCTCAAAAGTTTCATGAGCGAAGAGCTGCAAACTTTCACCGCCGAGCTCAAGCGATTTTTCGCATCCGTTGAGCGCACCAAACCCGAAGCGACCCGCCAGGGCTCATCGGAGTTTTACTTTCTGGCCAGGGGATTTTCCCGGCCGGCCGGCGAAAATCACTAACGCCACCACCGCAATTCATGTCTGAAGTCAGAAAAGACCCTATCTCCGGCCGCTCGGTGATCATCGCGGCGGAACGCGCAAAACGACCGCGCGCGCTGAACGCCGGCGACATTTCGCCGCAAAGCGAACCCTGTCCATTCTGCGCCGGCAACGAAACGCTGACACCGCCGGAAGTTTTCGCCTATCGCCGCAACCCGGATCCACCCGACTCCCCCGGCTGGAGCGTGCGCGTGGTGCCGAACAAGTATCCTGCGCTAGAAAAGAACGCGGTCCGGCGGCCCCATGACGGCGGTTTTTACGAATCGCTGAACGGCCTTGGAGTCCATGAGGTGATCGTCGAGTCGCCGGATCATATAATCGATGTGACCCAATTGAGCGACGAACAATTCGCCCTGGCGCTCGGCGCCTATCGGCAAAGGCTCAGCTACTGGCGCGCCGATCCGCGCTGGCGCCATCTGCTGGTCTACAAAAACCAGGGAGCGGTAGCGGGCGCGACGCTGGAACATGTGCATTCCCAGTTCATGGCCCTGCCCGACCTCCCTCGGGAATGCGCCGAGCAAATCGCCCGAATGAAGCGCTACTATGAAACCATGGGCCGGTGCCTGTGCTGCGCCATGATCGACAAAGAAATCGCTCATCGCGAGCGTCTGGTGTCGAACGCCGACCGATTCGTCGTCTTCTGTCCGTTCGCGCCGCGCTTCGCCTACGAAACCTGGATTTTGCCCCGAGAGCACGCGCCGTTTTTCGAACACGGCACGGAGGCGGACATCCTCGCCCTGGCCCGTATCCTGCGCGATACGCTCGCGCGCTTAAACGCGACCCTCGGCAAACCGCCCTTCAATTATGTGATCCACACCGCGCCGACAGACGCGGCCTCCAGCCGCGATTATCACTGGCAATTGCAGATTCTGCCGCAACTGATCCGAGCGGCGGGGTTCGAATGGGGCTCGGGCATGCACATTAATCCGGTGGCGCCCGAAGCGGCCGCGCGCTTACTGCGCGGCGCGGCGATTTAAAGCTTCGGCGCTCCGGCCTGCCATTATTCGACCGTAACGCTCTTGGCGAGATTGCGCGGCTGGTCGACGTCGGTGCCGCGGTGCACGGCGATGTAATAGGCCAGCAGCTGCAGCGGGATGGTCAGCACAATGGGCGTAAGATAGTGCGAGGCTTTGGGCAGCGTCAAGACCCGGTGGCCGGCGATTTCCCTGGCGGCCCCGGCGTCGTCCGTCAGTACGACGATTTTGCCGCCGCGCGACTCCACTTCCTTCAAATTGCTGACGGTCTTCTCGAAATAGCGATCCCGCGGCGCCAGCACCACCACCGGCATCTTTTCGTCGATCAAAGCGATCGGCCCATGCTTCATTTCCCCCGCCGGGTAGCCCTCGGCATGGATATAGGAGATCTCTTTCAACTTGAGCGCCCCTTCGAGGGCGATCGGGTAGTTGATGCCGCGGCCGAGATAGAGAAAATCCTGGCTGTGCATCAGCTCGCGCGCCAGCGTCTTGACCTCCGCTTCGATCTGCAGCGCGCTTTCGATCCAGCTAGGCAGGTGCATCAAATCGCGCAGTAACTTGCGCGCGTCGGCGGCTTTGAGTTTGCCGTTGAGCCGGCCCAGGGCGACGGCCAGGAGATAAAGCGCAGCCAACTGCGTCGTAAAGGCCTTGGTGCTGGCGACGCTGATCTCCGGGCCGGCGTGGGTGTAGAGAACGCCGTGCGATTTGCGCGGGATCGAAGCGTCGATGACGTTGCAGATCGAAAGAATTTTGGCCTTCCTGGCGAGCGCGATATCCACCGCCGCCAGGGTGTCGGCGGTTTCGCCGGATTGGCTGACCATCAATAAGACCGACTTCGGATCCATCAGCGGCGAGCGATAGCGAAACTCCGAACCGTAGTCGACTTCCGCCGGAATACCGGCGATTTCCTCGAGTAAAAACTTCCCCACCAGACAGGCGTGCCAGGCGGTGCCGCAGGCCACCAGATGGATGCGTTTGATCGCTTTCGCTTCGCTCGTTTTGAACTTGATGTTTTCCAGCGCCACCGAGCCGTCCTTGAGCGCGATACGGCCGCGAAAGGTGTCCGCCAGCGCGCGCGGTTGATCATGAATTTCCTTCAGCATGAAATGCGGGTAACCGCCCTTGCGCGCCGCCACCGCGTCCCAGGTAATCTCCTTGACCGGCCGATGGATCGACTGACCCTTGCCATTGAACAAGCGGCAGGCACCGGGCGTCACTTCGCCGATCTCGCCGTCTTCGAGAAAGGTCACTTTGCGCGTGTAGTCCAACAAAGCCGGAATGTCCGAGGCCACAAAGGTCTCGCCGTCGCCCCATCCGATGACGATGGGAGTCGAATTCTTGGCGACGATCAGCCTTTTGGGATCGCGCCGGTTGAGAAATAGCAAGGCGTAGGAACCCCTGATCTCGCGCAGGGAGCGGCGCACGGCTTCGAGAAAATCCATGCCGCGCCCGACCTTCTCGGCCACCAGATGAGCGACGATCTCGGTATCGGTCTCCGAGCTGAACTCGACGCCGCGCTTGACCAACTGCTCTTTGACTTCGAGATAATTTTCGATGATGCCGTTATGGACGACGACCACGTCGCCGGCGCGATGCGGGTGGGCGTTGGTTTCCGAAGGCCGGCCGTGGGTCGCCCAGCGCGTATGGCCGATGCCGACAACCCCGGCCATCGGCTGGCGCTGGAGCAGAGTTGCCAGATTATTAAGCTTGCCTTCGCAGCGCCTGACCGCCACCTCGCCGTCGTTGAGCACGGCGATGCCCGCCGAGTCGTAGCCGCGGTATTCGAGCTTGCGGAGACTGTCCAAAATCAAAGGAGCCGCTTCCCTGGAACCGATGTAGCCGACGATACCGCACATGATTATTTTTTGCCTTTCATCTGCTCGCGCTTCTTTTCGGTCCAGCCCTCGCGCACGCACTCTTCGCGCTGATTATAGACCAGCGCCCCCGCGGGCACATCGCGGCGCACGGTGCTCGCCGTGGCCACGTAGACGTCGTCGCCCAGCGAGATCGGCGCCACCAGCGTCGTATCGCTCCCCACCTGGACGCGGTCGCCGATCGTGGTCTGATATTTTTGAAAGCCGTCGTAGTTGCACGTGATCGTGCCGGCGCCGATATTGGTGTCGCGCCCGATGGTCACATCGCCGAGGTAGGTCAGGTGATTGGCCTTGGTCCCGTCGCCCACATGGGCGGCTTTCGCTTCGACAAAGTTGCCGATATGGACGTTGCGCCCGAGGCGGGTCCCCGGGCGCAAATGGGCAAAGGGTCCGACGATGGCGCCGTCATCGATCCGGCTTTCGCTCATCACCACGGAGAATTTCAGGTGCACGGCCTCGCCGATATCCATGTCCGTGAGAAAGGCGCTGCCGTCGATTTGACAGCGCTCGCCGATGGCCGTCTTGCCCTTGAGATGGGTGTTGGGGCCGATCACCGTGTCCTTGCCGATCGTCACCCCCTCCTCGATGTAGGTCGTATCCGGATCGAGTAACGTGACTCCCGCCGACAGCCATTTTTGATTGATACGTTCGCGCAGATGTTTTTCCATAACAGCGAGCTCCTCTCGGCTATTGATTCCCATGGTCTCCCAGGCGTCCCTTACCGCCAGGGTCTCGATTTTCTTGCCCTCATGGAGACCGGCGCCGGCGATATCGGGCAGATAGTATTCGCCCTGGCGATTGTCATTCTTGACAGCGCGCAGCGCGGCGAACAGAAAAGGCGCCGATACCGCGTAGATGCCGGCGTTGACTTCGCGAATTTCTCTCTGCTTGTGGCTCGCGTCTTTTTCCTCGACGATGCCGGCGAGGGCGCCCCGAGCGTTGCGCAGAATCCGGCCGTAGCCCTGCGGGCTATCCAGAAGGGCCGTGAGCAGCGAGGCGGCGGCTTGCTCACGCCGATGATGCTCCAGCAAATGGCGCAGCGTCTCTTCCTTGATCAGCGGCACGTCGGCGCTCAAAATCACGATGTCTCCGGCAAAATTCTCAAACGCTTTTTCGGCGCACAAAACCGCGTGCCCGGTGCCAAGCTGTCGCTCCTGATTCACCCACCTGACGTCGAACCCGGAAAAGGCCTGCCGGACCTGTTCGGAGCCATGGCCGACAACCACCGCTGTCCGGCTCGGTTGCAACAGCTCCGCGGTTTCCAGAACACGCCGCAACAAGGGCTTGCCGCCGAGAGGGTGGAGCACCTTCGGCAGACGGGACCTCATCCGAGTGCCTTGACCGGCGGCCAGTACAATGATTCCAAGTTCTCGCATATTCCCTGCGCTAGACCGGATTATGCATCGTCAACGAATCTGGGGGCAAATCCTTCGGAGCGAAGGCGATGCATCGCTGCCATGGAGCTGCCGGCGACCGCTATTCTTTGTGCGCCCGGCGGTGCGAAGCCCAACCCAACGGGCGACGATGAACAAGGCGATGAAACTTTGCGCCTTGACGCCTTCGCTCCTGCGGACTTGCCCCACCAGCGACACGCTCTGTGGCCGCTTTCCCTCGTAGCGTGAATATCCGGGCCAGCAGCCAAGAATTCAATTATAGAAGAACCGTGGAATCATTCAAAGCGAGGATTTTGCGTCGCGGGCGGCCCTGGGGACAAACCACGACACCAGCCCGCAGGCAACGGCGCTGCCGGCGACGGCAAGGGGTACCGGGAAAATGGCGGCGGCGCTGCCGATCGAGAGCGCGCCCAGAGAGCCAAAACCGCGGTCGAGAAAGAACAGGCTCATGGCCCGCCCCAACAGATGATCGGGGCATTCTTCCTGAATGATCGCCCGGGCGAGCACCCGATAACTCATCTGCATGGCGCCGATCACGGCGAGCAGCAGCAAGGAAAGCGGCAAGAACGGCGACAGCGCGAAAAAAAAGATCGCTACCGCGTAAATCACGCTGGCGCCGACCAGCATGCGGCGCATGCCGCGCAGGCGCGTATGCGTCGAGAGCAAAAAACTGATGAGCACGGCGCCCACTCCCGGCGCGGACACTAACAGGCCATACCCCGACGGCCCGACCCGCAGCACTTCCTGGGCGAAGTATGGCAAAAACTGCGAGTAGGAAATGCCGAAAAAGCCGTTCGAGTAGGTGGTCAAAACCGTCGCAAATACCCGGCGGTTGTGGCGCAAGTAGGATACCCCTTCGACGATGTCCTTCAGCCAGCGTCCCCTGAAAGAGCCGGTCGGCGCCGCCAGCGGCCGCATCTTGACGAGCGCCGCGAGCATGCAGACGATGGTTGCCGATTGTACCAGCAGGCAATATCCGGGACCGATCAGCGTGAGCAAGACGCCGCCGATCGATGGGCCGATCACCTTGGTCAGATTATGGGTCGCGGAGTGCAAGGCAAGCGCGCTCACCACGCCTTCCTGGGGCACAAGACTGACGACGACCACCTGCTGCGCCGCGGTACTGAAGGAACTGACGATGGCCATGAAGACCACCAGCACGACGATATGCCAGTATTCCAACAGGCCGGAAAAAACTAGAAACGCAAAGACCAGGGACTGCAGCAGATTGGCGACGCGACTGAGCTTGAGCAGCTTGAGGCGGTCCATGCGGTCGGCGATCACGCCGCCGATAGGCCCGAAAACAAAGCGCGGCGCAAACTCGCAGAAACCGAGCAGCCCCAGATAAAACGCCGACTGAGTCAGCTCCCAGGCCAGCCAGTTCTGCACGACGAAATGAATATACTCGCCGGTTTCAGCGGGAAGATAACCGGAAGTGAACAGGCGAAATTCGCGGTAGCGCAGCGCTGGGGGAAGTCTCACCGGGCCAGGGATGTCCTCTCGTACGTAACGGCGCCAAACGGCGCGAAAAGCAAAAATATACTTGAAAAGCGCAGCGCGACGCCGGCCCCACGACTATATTACGCGGGAAGCGGGAAGTCTATTTCAGGCCGCGGGACGAACGGAGCTTGGCGCCATCGATCGATTTTGCCGTTTTTTAAGCTTTTCGATTGACGTTCTCATCCGGTGCGTTATTCTTGGCCCATGTCGTCGCAAGAGCCGGCCAAGAATCCGATAAAGTCAGCAAAATCGCCCCCGTCCCAAGCGCCGGCGCAGGCAAGCTGGTGGGATTATTGCCCCATCTGCAATGGGCGATTGCAGAACCAGAGATGCAAGTACATTTGCTCGAATCCAAAGTGCAATTTTTTTATGAGCTGCAGTGAGTTCGACCGCTAGCCGGCAGCCGGGCTTCCAGCGCTGGCGAAGTTACCAAGAAGTTCACGGGTTCGCAGACGCACAGAGGCGAAGGGGCAAGTCATGGACAGCGCGGGCACAAGGACGGCAAGAACGCTCTCGCACCCGTGCCTCGAAATGAGCGCCTGCGGGGCAGACTGGGCGGTGGCCGATAGGGCACAGAAGCATTGCCCGGGCGTGGAGCGATTCATCCCTCCGCCGCCAACGAACCACTGTGATCTAGCTGCTCAAACAGTTGCCCTGGCTGAGAGGTAGGCAGATGTCGAAATGCGCCGGCATCGTCATCATCGGCAACGAAGTTTTGTCGGGTAAGACCCAGGACATCAACTCCTACTTTCTCTGCACGGAGCTGCGCCAGCTCGGCGTCGAGGTCCGCAAAATTTCAACGATCCAGGACGAGATCCCTCTGATTGGCCAGGAAGTCGCCGAATTTTCCCGACGCTTCGATTTTGTTTTCACCACCGGCGGCGTGGGGCCGACCCATGACGATGTCACGATTGACGGCATCGCTCACGGCTTTGGCCTCAAAGTCGTCCGCCATCCGGACATCGAGCGGCGCATGCGCCAGCGATTGGGGGGCGATGTCAACGAAGCGCGCCTGCGCATGGCCAACGTCCCCGAAGGCGCGACGCTGCTCGCCACCGAAGCGCTGTTCGCGCCGGTGGTGAACATCCGCAACGTCTATATTTTCCCCGGCATACCGAAGATCCTGCAAGAGCGCTTTCACGCCATTAAAGAGCGCTTCCGCGATTCGCCCTATTTTCTCAAAAACGTTTACGTCCGTTACGGCGAAGGCGTCATCGCCGCCATGCTGAACGACCTGCTCGTCAAGTTTCCCGAGATCATGCTCGGCTCCTATCCCGTGCTCGATCTGCCGGAGTACAAGGTCAAAGTAACCTTGGAATCCAAAGACGCCCCCTACCTTGATCAGGCGCTGCAGACTTTCGTGGCCTCGCTGCCGAAAGATGCGGTGCAGCGCATCGATTAGACCGTCAACTATGGCGG
>CAZILB010000074.1:14825-17838 GCA_964539925.1 uncultured Syntrophobacter sp.
TCAGCGGCTGTCCGCTCTGCGTGCCGATCCACACCTCGCCTCCTTCGTACACTTCCTTCTTCCAAATCGGCACGGTTTTCTTGATTTCCTCGATGGCAAAACGGCTGGCGGCAAAAGCCGCTTCGCGGTGGGGCGAGGAGACCGCGATCACGACGCTCGCCTCGCCGATCTGCACGGGCCCCAGCCGATGCACGATCGCCATCCGGCTGATCTGCCATGTCTTCGCGGCGTCGGCGCCGATCCTCGCCAGCTCTTTCTCCGCCATTTCGGGGTAGGCTTCGTAATCGAGGGCGATCACCCGCCGGCCTTCGTTATGGTTTCGGGTCGTGCCGATAAAGGTGGCGATGGCGCCGGCTTCCGGGTCGGTGACATAAGCGACCAGTTCGTTCAAATCGATCGGTTGATAGACCACGCGAAACATGAATTCTCAGCCTCCGCTCACCGGTGGAATAAAAACGACTTCGTCGCCGTCGCTGAGCTTGTGATCCAGGCCGACGTAGTTCTGATTGACGGCGTACAAGAGCCGAATGCCGGGCACATCGAGCTTCGGATAATCTTTTTGCAGCCCGCGCCACAGCTCCCCCACTGTGCAGCCGGCCTCAAGTTCCCTGATCACTTCGCCGGTTCCCGCGCGCTCGCGCAAGATCGCAAAGAACTTTATCCGGACCTTCATTGTCCCTGGAGCTGGGAGACCATGTGGCGGATTTCCGGCAGAATCAGTTTTTCCATCGCCAGCGTCACCGCCCCGCGGGAGCCGGGAAGGGAGATCAATATCTTGCCGCGGGCGGTGCCGGCGGCCGCGCGGCTCATGATCGCCGCCGAACCGATGTCGAGGTAGCTCAAATAGCGAAAAATCTCGCCGAAGCCGTCGAGTTTCTTTTCCAGCAAACGGCTGACGACTTCATAAGTGCCGTCCCGCGGCGAGATCCCCGTGCCGCCGTTGACGATCACCGCATCGATTTCGCTGATGCCCAGCGCTTCACGGAGCAACGCTTCGATTTCCGCCGGCTCATCCTTGACGATACGGTAGCCGGCGGTCGGGTGTCCCTCATCGGTCAAGTATTTTTTGATCGTCTGGCCGCTGGTATCGGTGTTCTGGTCGCGCGTGTCGCTGACCGTGACGACGAAACAGCGAACGCTCTTTTTGGCCTTTTCTTTGTGCTCGTGAACCGCCATGGATCACCTATAACAATCCTGCGAGACTCTTTCAAAGGACGGCCGGCGGCGGCCTAGAGAAAGGAGGGTCCCCATGGAGCACGACAGGCCGCCGGGAGACCGTTGCACTGCCCCTCCTTGCCGCATACCATGTCTATAGTATGAGCGCTGAGCCACAACCCTTCTCCGTTTATATCCACATACCCTATTGCATCAGCAAGTGCCCCTACTGCGACTTTAACTCGCACGTTGTGGCCGCGATCCCGGAAACCGACTACACGGAGGCTTTGCTGCGGGAACTGGAAGATTACGGCAACGCGGACGACTGGCACGGCCGCTCCGTGCAAAGCATTTTCTTCGGCGGCGGCACGCCCTCCACTTTCGACCCCAAAAACATCGGCAAACTGCTCGCCCGGGTCGCCGCGACGTTCCGGATCACCGCCGACTGCGAGATCACATTGGAGGCCAATCCGGGCACCGTCGACAGCAAAAAATTCTTCGGTTACCGCGACGCCGGCGTCAACCGCATCAGCGTCGGCGTGCAATCCTTTCAACCCAAGCTGCTTCAATTTCTGGGGCGCATACACTCCGCCGACGAAGCCATCAACGCATTGAATGTGGTGAAACAGGCCGGTTTCAAGAAGTTCAGTCTCGACCTGATCTACGCCAATCCCGGTCAGACATTGGCGGAGCTGGAAGCGGATCTTGACACCGCCTTGGGATTTCAGCCGCCGCATCTTTCCGCCTACAATCTCACTTTCGAAGAAGGCACGCCGTTTCATCACGAATATCGCGCCGGGCGGATGAGAAATCTCGACGAAGACGAAGAGATCGCCATGGCCGAATTGATTGAACACAAACTGCACGGAGCAGGCTTGAGCCGCTACGAGATTTCTAACTATGCGTTGCCCGGACACCATTCCCGCCATAACGCAAACTACTGGCGCGGCGGCGATTATCTCGGTCTCGGCGCCGGCGCCCATAGCTACAGGCGCCTTCAAGCCGGCGGCGTATTCGGCCGGCGCTGGAGCAACGATAAAAATCCCGGCCGTTACATGGCGCAAGTGAGCGAATTACGTCACGCCGTCGTCGAGCGCGAAGAGATCGATCGCCTCAAGGCCGCCGGCGAGTTCATGTTTCTCGGCCTGCGAATGGCGGAAGGCGTTTCCATCGAAGCCTTTCGCTCAAGATTCGACAAAACGCCGGAAGAATTCTATCCGCGTATCAGTTCCTGGATGGAGGGGGGTTTTTTGGAGGAGAATCACAGCCGCCTTAGGCTGACGGCAAAGGGTTTGATGTTGGCCAATTCTATTTTCGTCGAATTCATGTAAAGTGCATTTACTTCTATTTTGGAGGCAAGAATGGCTTTGAACTCGACCAACGACTTGGACAAAATTCGCATCGACCATATCGGCAGTCTAGTTCGCCCGGCAACCTTGAAAGAGGTCTTCGCCCGATACGATCGCGGTCTAGCGTCACGGGAAGAACTGGCAACGGCCCAGGATCAAGCGATCCGCGATGTCATCCAGAAGCAGGAAGCGCATGGCCTTCCGGTCGTCACCGACGGCGAGTTCCGCCGCCACAACTTTCAGGAAAGCTTCTCCGAATGCGTCACGGGCTTCGACGTGCCGAAGAACATTTCGCTCTACTACGAGAACCGCGATTTAAATCAGACTCCGCTCGAACGCGCCGAGCAAAACTTCGACGAAGCCGGCCCGGCGATCGTCACTCGCCGCGGCGCTGTCGAACGGCTCAAACTCGTTCGCAATCTTCCGCTGGAAGAATTTCTCTATGCCCAGAGCGGCGCCAAAGTTCCGGCTAAAATTACCGTGCTCGGTCCGGACCGCATCGCCCAGCG
>CAZILB010000075.1:0-10305 GCA_964539925.1 uncultured Syntrophobacter sp.
GATCACCTTCTGCGCCCGTGCCAGGACCTGCGGCGGAATGGTGATTCCCAGTTGCTTGGCGGTCTGCAGGTTGATCGCCAGCTCGACGCTGTCGACGGTTTCGATTTTGAGATCTTTCGGATGGGCGCCGGTGAGGATGCGCTGGACGTACTTGGCCGAGAGCCAACCGATCTCGTAATAGTTCTGCCCATAACTGGCCAGTGCTCCTTGGGTGACCAGGCTTTGTTCCTGGAACATGGTCGGCAGTCTTTTGCCGTTTGCGGTATCGATAATCAGCTTCGCCTGGCCGACGACCATGATGTCTGGGAGGAAAAAATAAGCGCCGGCTTCGCCGCCTTTCAGTCCCTGCAATGCTTTTTTTAAATCGTCGCTAGAGGCGACGTGACGTTCGATCAGCTTGAGCCCCAGGCGGTTTGCTTCCTCGCGCGCCAGAGCCGCCCCCTCGGCAGCGACACGATCGTTTGGATTGTAGAACGTCAGCACGCGTCCCAGCTTGGGAAGAATCTCTTTGAGGATCTCCAGCCGCTTCGCCGTGAGGTCCCTTACCAGAAAGTGAACGCCGGTGAGCCTGCCGCCCGGCTTGGCGAAGCTGTTTACCAGCCCGCCGCTAACCGGATCGGTCCCTATGCCGAAGACGATGGGGCTATTCGTCGTCGCCGCTTTCACCGCGGTTATGACACCGGTAGAGAGCGCGTAGATAAGATTGACTTTCTCGAGTTCAAAGCTCTTCGCGGCCGCCTCGGCGACCTTCACATCGCTTTTCGTGTCCCGGATCGTCAAAGTAAATGTTTTACCCTCATCGAGTCCCAGTGCCCTCAAGCCGTCCTTGAGCCCTTCGATCGCTTGGGACAGCGGCCCCCCCGGGAAGATAACGCCGATGCGGTGGGGCTTCGCAGATTGGGTTGAGGCACTTGCGGGGAAAAGGAGATAGGCGAGGACACTAACGATAAATGTCTTCGTAATCATAAAATTTGGACAGCCTTCCGGCGGGGCTGCATCGGGGCGCGGTGCAACCAGGATTTTTGGAACCGATATATGTCGCTAACAAGCACGGGAACGTTCTGGGTTCGCGATCTCATAGCGCAAGCGGCGTACCATAACCACATCAATCGGCCCATTCGGCCTAAGTCATTGAAAGTAAACAACTATTTATAATTACGGGAAGGTGCCTCGAAAGCTGCCGGCGAGGAGCAGAGTAGTCGATTTGATACACCCTGTAGCAGGAATGCAACAGGGTGGGAGGCAATCACGTGATTTGCAGCGCCTTGAGCAGCTTCATCAAATGGGTGCGGTGCATGCCGAGCGCCTTAGCCGCCGCGGAACGGCTGCCCTGGGCTTCGGCAAGCGCGCGCACGATCAACTCGCGGCGATAGCTGTTAAGCGCCTCGTGGTATGAGGCTTCCGTTAACGGGGCTGCGGGTTGGGCGCCGAGCACTCTGGCCGGGAGGTGGTGCAAGGTGAGCTGCGGACCTTCCCCTAAAACTACGGCACGCTCGATGACGTTCGCCAGCTCGCGGATATTGCCGGGCCAATCGTAGGCAATCAGCTTTTCCCGGGCCTCGTCCGCAATGACGCTAAAGTTTTTCTTGGTCTCGGCGGCAAAGCGCTCTAAAAAATAGCTCGCGAGAGCCGAAATGTCTTCTTTTCTTTCCCGCAAGGGCGGAAGCGTGAGGGCGATGACGTTTAGCCGGTGATAGAGATCCTGGCGGAATGTGCCGCTCTTGACGGCGGCTTCGAGGTCCCGATTGGTGGCGGCGATGATACGCAGATCCACCGAGATGGGCGTGGTGCCGCCGACGCGTTCAAACTCACGTTCCTGCAAGACGCGCAAGAGCTTTGTCTGCAGCTCCAGGGCGAGGTCGCCGATCTCGTCGAAGAATACCGTGCCGCCGTGCGCCAACTCCAACTTGCCCTTTTTGAGCTGATGGGCGCCGGTAAACGCGCCTTTTTCATGGCCAAACAACTCGCTCTCCAACAGCTCTTTGCCCAATCCCGCGCAATTGACGGCGACGAAGGGTTTCAATCGCCGCTCGCTCCACTCATGAATGGACCTCGCGAACAGCTCCTTGCCGGTGCCGCTCTCGCCGAGCAAGAGGACGGTGGATTTGCTGGCGGCGGCCTTTTGCGCGACCGCGATGACCTGGCGCATGGCTTCGCTTTCGCCGGCGATCATCCGATTGCGGCCGCCCAGCTCTTGGGCGAGGAATTCGACATCGGCCTGGAGCTGGGCTCGGGCTAAACATCTTTGGACCACCAGGGCGAGATGCTCGGGATCGAAGGGCTTGGTAATGAAATCGTCCGCTCCGGCTTTGACCGCTTCCACCGCCAGTTCGATGCTGCCGTGCGCCGTTATGATGACCACCGGCAGTTCTTTGTGGCTCCGGCGAACGGCCTGCAGCACCTCAATGCCGTTCATATCCGGCATGCGATAGTCGAGCAGGACGAGATCCGGGTTGGCATTGTCGATTTTTGACAAGGCCTGGGCGCCGTCGCCAGCCCTCTCGGTAGAATAGCCGAGATCCGTGAGCTCCTGTTCGAGCAGATCGAGATTGAAAGGCTCGTCGTCAACGATAAGAATCTTGCCTGCCATAACAACCGCATGCGCCGGTTACAGGGCTTGCGCCGCCGGCGTTGACGGTGCGCTCCTGACGGTATTTTGGATTGGCGCCGGGTGATTTCGCAAGCGTGCCGGTGCTGCGCGAGCAAAACCGCGCCTCCCGGCCGACAATATAGTCGCGCCCGGTGGCTGGACGCAATCTTAAAATCGACCCATTCGCCGGTGCGCCGATCAGGCAGTTCCCGATTGTCGCCCATCGGTTCAAAGCACAGCGCCGCAAACGGCGCGCGGTCCTTGCAGGCGACCGGCTATGTGCGTAAAGTCGTAATTGTCGAAAGAGAGACTACAAGGTGAATCAAACCTGGCTCGCGACCGCCTTCTTCTTTGCTCTCTTCTCTCTGATTCTTTACGGCGCATTTTTGGTCTTGACTCCGTTCTTGAAGGCGATTACCTGGGCCGTAATCCTCGCCATCCTGGTCTATCCGCTCTATGCCTGGTTGCTGCGCCGCTTGCGCGGGCGGGCAACGCTGGCCGCCATCAGCGTGGTTATATTCATGGCCTTGCTGATCATCGTGCCCGGCTTCGAACTCGCCTGGTTTTTCGCCGACGAGGTTGTCACGCTGGTGAAATCGATGCGCTTGCTGCTCAGCGAAGAGGGGATCAAAGAATGGACCGCCAAGCCCTGGGTGCAGCAGCTCATGGGCTGGTGGAGCATGATTTCGTTCAGCTTGATGGACTTCAAAATCGACTGGAAAGAAGTGCTGGTTCAGGGCGCCCAGGCCTCTTCGAGCGTCGTGGTTTCCCAGGTCCGAGGCGTCGCTCAGAACGTGGTGCTGTTTACCGTGAACTTTCTCGTCGCCCTGATCACGCTGTTTTTTCTGCTGCGCGACGGCGCCGAATTTTTGCAGAAGATAGAGCGTCTTCTGCCGATGGACCGGGAACACCAGCAACGACTCCTCAAAGGCATTGTCGATGCCGTCATTGCCGTGGTCCATGGCTCGCTGGTCGTCGCCGTCGTGCAGGGCATGCTGGCCGGCCTGGCTTACTGGATTTTGGGCGTGCCCTTCGCAGTTTTGTGGGGTGTGGTGACGGCATTCGCCGCCCTTTTGCCTATTGGCGGATCGACTCTGGTCTCGATCCCGGCGACGATTTATCTGTTTCTTCAGGGCGAAACCCTGAGGGCGATCATACTGCTCGCCTGGGGTTTGGGTGTAGTCGGCACCATCGACAATGTTCTCAAGCCGTTGCTGATCGGCAACCGCCTCGGATTGCCCGTTCTGTTTCTATTTTTCGGTATCTTGGGCGGGATTGCATTGTTCGGCGCCGTGGGCATCGTTCTCGGACCGGCGATATTTGCGCTGCTGCGGGCGCTGTTGGCGCTTTACCTGGAGGGATACGGAAAAACCGAGTCGAGTGAAACCTAACCAACATATTTGAAATTTTGCTATGCCGAAGAGCGGATTGGGCTATGTCTCGCGCAAAGCATGTCCTGAGCGGAGTCGAAGGAAGCGCAAAGGACGCCAAGGGAAATTCTTCCTCCTCCCCCCGCGTCGCGGGGGAGGAACGAGGAGGGGGTTTGAACTGAGCCGCGGCAGTTAACTGCTGTCTGCCCGACAGTCGGCGGCAGACGCGGCGGTTGAACGGGTTGAACGTTTTAAACTTTACGATCGGCCGAATGGATTTTGTGCGCTTGGCGCGAGAAAGTCCTTTTCGGGGGTTGCAGACGGCGGAAAACTTTGCGCAATAGTTTACGGAGGAGGAAACATGGCTGACGATATGCAAATAAAACGCGAAATTGTCCTGGAGGCGGATGCCGAGACGCTGGAGCGGATGCGAAAGGAAGGCCACGCGCGCGGGTTCACGGTATTCTGCGATGAGGGGGAGCGAATCGGCGGCGACAACACCGCGCCGCCGCCGCTCGCGTATTTCGGGCTTTCGGTGGGATTTTGACTGCTGACACAAATTTCCCGGTACGGGGAAATGCTTAAAACCCACATCGATAAGGCCAAAGTGTTCGTCACCGCCAGGTTCAAAAACGAGGGCTCGGTGCTCCGCGAGACAGTGCAAGCCGAGGGGTTGGGAGTCGAAACGCGCTGTGAGATTACCTCCAGTGAGCCCCCGGAAAAAATCGCCAAGGTTGTGCGCAATGCCGAGGCGGGCTGCTACGTGATCCAGACGATCCGCAAGCCGACGGCGGTGAAAAGCGAATATACGCTCAACGGCTCCGCTTTCGACCCGGCGGCGTATAAGAAGTGATCGTCCGGATCGCGAGATGCCTCGCGCAAAGCCGCAAAGGGCGCCAAGGACACAGGATTGAAGCGCACTTTATTCGCTTACGTCGTGACCCCCGCTAAATCTCCCCCTTGGAAAGGGGGAGACTAAGAGGGGGTAGCGCGCATTCGCAGCGGTTGCAGCGCAACACGGAGGTAGGACGTAAATCCAAAGAAATCCCCAAAGGAGACATGACCATGGCGAAGGATGCCGAGTTTTTTAACGTCAAGTACAAAGAAGGCTCCCTGGACCCGAAGGCGGCGCAGTTGATCCTGTTCGCCGTCAATCTGGCGATCGACCACGAACATGGCGCCAAACTCCATCTCGGGCGTGCGCGCGAACTGGGGGCGAGCGAAGATGAAATCTGGGAAACCGTGGTTTACGCCATGCGCCCGGTGGCGGCCAAAGTGCGCAACTTCGCCAAGGAATTGGTCGCAAAATAGCTTGGGTTCAAATCGTTCAAGCCGTTCAAACAGTTCAAAACGTTCAAAGCGAGAGATCGGGACGCATATGAATCAGTGGACCGTTGACGTCAACGAGGAAAACTTCGAAGCGCAGGTGTTGGAACGCTCCACCGAGGTTCCGGTGCTGGTGGATTTCTGGGCGCAGTGGTGCGGGCCGTGCAAAGTTCTCGGGCCGGTGCTCGAAAAGCTCGCCGCCGAGTACGCGGGCGAGTTTGTTCTGGCCAAGGTCAACGTCGATGAAAACCCCGGTCTTGCAGGCGTCTTCGGAATCCAGGGAATCCCCGCGGTGAAATTGTTTAAAGACGGCAATCTGGCCTCGGAATTCACCGGCGCGCTGCCGGAACCGGTGCTGCGGGAGTTCCTATCTAAGTTCCTGCCGAGTGCGGCGGACAAGGTAGCGCGAGAAGGCGAGGCGCTGGAAGCGGCCGGCAAGACCGCGGAAGCGAACGCCCTCTATCAATCGGTTCTGGAGTCGGATCCCAATCATGCCGGATCGTTGCTCGGGTTAGGGCGCTTGGCGATGAACCAAGGGGACGCGGACGCGGCTTTTAAATATCTCGACCAGATCTCGATCGTCGCCGACGAACGCAAAGAGGCGGATCGGCTGATCGCCCGCTTGAAACTCCAGAGCGGCGCGGCGGAAAACGAAGCGGCGCTGCGCGAGAAGGTCAACGCCGACCCGAATGATATCGGAGCGCGCTTCGAGCTGGCTCAAGCGCTCGCCGCCGTGGAAAAATATGAAGAGGCGCTAAAAGAGTTTCTCCATATCGTCGGCGCCGACCGCAGTTACCAGGACGATGCCGCGCGCAAGGCGATGCTGCAGATCTTCGAAGTCCTCGGCTCCGATCATCCGCTCACCGACACATACCGCTCCGAACTGGCGGCCGTGCTGTTCCGCTGAAGGGGACAGAGTAAGGGGACAGTCCCCCTGCCGGAAAGGGGACTGTCCCCTTAGGATGAAATAGGGATGGCGACTGCACCGAACAGGATCGAGCGCGAGGTGCAGAAGCTCGGCCGCGCGCTCTATCAAAAGGCGGCGGCGCACAAGCCGGCGCTTTTCGAAGCCCAGGACTTGCTCGGCCGCATGATCGGCTGGTCGCTCGACGACGAATCGCTGCGGGTGGCGCTGTTCCGCTTCGTCGATGTGTTGCCGAGCCTGGAGTCGTCGTCGGAGATCGGCCGGCATCTCGAAGAGTACTTTTCCCGCGTCGATCACGCTCTCGGGGGACTCGCCATTCTTGCGCAGGCGCTCCGCGCCGGCACGCTGGTGGCGCCAATCGTGCGCCGCAACGTGATCAAGCTGGCGCGCCGCTTCATCGCCGAGGAGAGCGGCGATCATCTGATCGAGGTCTTGTCGAGCCTGAGAAAAGCGCCGGCGGCGTTCACCCTGGACGTGGTCGGCGAGGCGACGGTGAGCGAGCGCGAGGCCGAGGTCATGCAGCGGCGCTATCTCGAACTCTTGCGCCGCCTCGCCAGGGTGAGCGAAAGCTGGCCCGACTGTCCCCAGATCGATGATTCGCCGAGGGGCAAGATCCCGCGGGTCAATTTATCCGTAAAGCTGTCTTCTCTCTGCGCCCGCTTCGATCCGCTGGACCCGGATGCCGAAGCGATCGTGTGCGAACGGCTAAGGCAACTGTTGCGCGAAGCCGCGAGCCTGGGCGCGGCGGTGACCGTCGATATGGAGCAGTATTCGTTCAAGGAGCTAACGCTGGCGATCTTTCGCGGCGTACTGGAGGAGCCGGAGTTTCACGAGCGGCCCTATGCGGCGGTCGCCATGCAATCTTATCTCCGAGATGCGCAACAAGACTTGAGCGACTTGATTCGCTGGGCGCGCGAGCGTAAGCGGCGGGTCGGCGTTCGCCTGGTCAAAGGCGCTTACTGGGACAGCGAGATCGCCTGGGCCAGACAGAAAAATTGGCCGATTCCGGTTTTCCTTGAAAAAGCGGAGACCGACGCCAACTACGAAAAACTAAGCCGCCTGCTGCTCGAAAGCCACGATGTCATCGACGCCGCCTTCGGCAGCCATAACCTGCGCAGCCTGGCGCACGCCATCGCGGCCGCGAAGGAAGTCGGCGTACCGGTCAACGGCTACGAGATCCAGATGCTCTATGGCATGGCCGAGCCCGTGCGCCGCGCAATTATCGAAAACGGCCAGCGGGTGCGCGTCTATCTGCCGGTGGGCGAACTGCTGCCGGGAATTTCCTATCTCATCCGCCGGCTCATGGAGAACACGTCGAATACCTCGTTTTTGCGCCAGACCTACGCGGACAAGAAGGATGTGACGAGCTTGCTCAAGGCGCCCGTGGTAGAGCCGGCAGTGCCCGCTGCCGAAGATCGGCGCGGGTTCGTCAACGAATCGCCTGTTGATTTTACCCGCCGGGAGAATCGCGAGCGCTTTCGACGGACGCTCGAAGAAGTTCGCAGCGAGTTCAAGACGCAGCGTAGAAGCGGCGAGGGCAACTGGTTGGTTTCGCTCAATCCCGCCGATCCGCGCGAGATCGTTGGGAGGGTTCGAGAAACGACGATCGCAGAGACGGAGAAGGCGATGGACCGGGCGGTTCGGTTTTCTTTCGAGTGGCGCCATACGCCGGTAAAAAAACGCGCCGAAATTCTGCTCGCTGCCGCCGATATCATGCGCGAACGGCGCTGGCAATTGGCGGCGTGGGAGCTGTTTGAAGTCGGCAAGGGTTGGGGCGAAGCCGATGCCGACGTTGCCGAGGCGATCGATTACCTCGACTACTATGCGCGCCGGATGCTGCGCCTGGCCGAGCCCCAGGAGACCCAGGAGTTGCCCGGCGAGATCAATCTTTATTTCTACGAGCCGCGCGGCGTCGCCGCGATCATCGCACCGTGGAATTTCCCGCTGGCGATTCTTACCGGCATGACCGCCGCGGCCCTGGTTGCCGGGAACTGCGCGCTGATGAAGCCGGCGGAACAGTCGCCGATCATGGCGCTGCACCTGCATGCCATCCTGCGCAAAGCCGGTGTCCCTGACGACGCCTGTCAACTGCTTCAGGGCGGCGGCGAGATCGGTGCCTTTCTCGTCCGTTCACCGAAGATTGAGCTCATCGCATTTACCGGCTCGCGCGACGTGGGCCTGGAAATTCTCCGGGAAGCCTATACGCACCGGCCCGGACAGGAGCATGTGAAGCGGGTGGTGTGCGAGATGGGCGGGAAGAACGCAGTGATTGTCGATAACGACGCCGATCTCGACGAAGCCGTTGTTCACATCATCGAATCCGCGTTCGGCTACCAGGGGCAGAAATGTTCGGCGGCGTCGCGGCTGATTCTGCTCGCAGACATTCATGACCGGTTTTTGGCCAGGCTCGCCGAGGCGGTGCGCAGCTTGAAAATCGGCCCGCCGGAAGACCCGCGCCATCACATCGGCCCGGTGATCGACGGCGACGCGCAGAAGCGCATTGCCGAATACATCGCGTTGGGCAAGAAAGAAGCCGATTGCGTGCTCGAGATGGACGCGCCGAAGGAGGGATTTTTCGTCGGCCCGGCGATCTTCCGCGATGTCGATCCGAAAAGCCGGATCGCCCGGGAAGAAATTTTCGGCCCGGTTCTGTCGGTGATCAAAGCGCGCGACTTCGAGCATGCGCTTGAGATTGCCAACGACTCCTCCTATGCACTGACCGGCGGCGTCTTCTCGCGCTCGCCGGCCAATATTGAGCGGGCGCGCAAGGAATTTCGCACCGGCAATCTCTATATTAACCGGGGCATCACCGGCGCCATCGTCGAGCGCCAGCCCTTCGGCGGACTCAAGCTTTCGGGCATCGGCTCGAAGGCCGGCGGTCCGGATTATCTTTTGCAGTTCCTCGAGCCGAGAACGGTTTCCGAGAACACGCTGCGCCACGGCTTCGTGCCGCCGGAGCGGTTGAATATCTCGAAAAATAAGAGTTCAAATCGTTCAAGTCCTTCAAAACGTTCAAGACGATGAAGATCGATGTGCGTGCAGCGACGGTCAATGGCACATTTGACTTGTCTTATCGGGGGCCGTGGTGGCTGCCGGGCGGCCATGTACAGACGATCTACGCACGGCAACTGGCGAATGATTGCTCAGTTCAATATCGGCGTGATCGCTGGGAGACACCCGACGGAGATTTCATCGATCTCGATTGGCTTGCGGACGCGCCGGCGAGCGGTAGATTGGTCGTGCTCTTTCACGGCCTGGAGGGTTGCTCGCAAAGTCACTACGCGATCAGTTTGATGGCCGAAGCTCGGCGCCGCGGCTGGAGCGGCGTGGTGCCGCACTTTCGCGGTTGCAGCGGCGAGCCCAACCGTTTGGCGCGCTCCTATCACTCCGGCGACTCCCGCGAAATCGATTGGATTTTGCGCCGGCTCAAAAACGAATACCCGCGATGCGAAATTCACGTCGTTGGCGTTTCCCTCGGCGGCAACATGCTGCTCAAGTGGCTCGGCGAGGAAGGGCATTTGGCTTCAAGTATTATAGAGCGCGCCGTCGCCGTGTCGGTGCCGATGGATCTCGTCGCGGCCGCCAAGCAACTCGATAACGGAATTAACCGTCGCGTTTACACCCGCCATTTTTTGCAGTCGCTCAGAGCGAAAGTGCTGGGGAAAATCTCAACCCTTAGTCTCGACATCGACGCCGGCGCGGTGTGCGCCTGTTCGACCTTTCGCGAGATCGACGATCTCTACACCGCGCCGTACCACGGTTTCAAAAACGCCGAGGACTATTGGCGCCAATCGAGCAGCAAGCCCTGGCTCAAAGAAATCAAAGTGCCGACCTTGCTGATCCACGCGCGCAACGACCCGTTCCTGCCGGCTGCGGCTCTGCCGACCAAGCCGGAGGTGTCCGATTCCGTGTTCCTGGAATACCCTGAGAAGGGCGGGCACGCAGGATTCGTTTCCGGCGGCTGGCCCGGCCGGCTCGACTGGCTGCCGGAGCGGATTCTGCGCTTCTTCACCGACTGAAAATAGCCAAACGTATTTGCAATCTGAATCCAAGAAGAGATCGGCAGAAATTATTTCACCCGCAAAGGCGCAAAG
>CAZILB010000075.1:10405-12188 GCA_964539925.1 uncultured Syntrophobacter sp.
GGCGCCAAGTTTATAGGGAAATGACAAAAACTCTTACTCATAATTTTCACCCTTCATCTCCAATCTTTGCGGCCTTTGCGTCTTCGCGGGTGATACTCTGAGTTTCAGTCGCGGTTTCGCCGCTCTGGGACAGAGCCGTTAGCTCGGGTGCCTGCAGTGCTCGGCTGCTTCGGCTGATCGCTTCGACCGTCTCGATTTCCTTTTCGGAAGCCGCGCCCAGTTCTTTGAATCTCCGGGCGGTCACCAACACCCGCCCTTCGAAGGATGCCACCGCCTTGTTGTAGGATTCGACGGCGTGGTCGAGATCGGCGCCGACAGTGGCAAAATGCTCCGCGAGAATCCTCAGTCGGTCATACAGAGTCCGTCCAAGATCGCTGATCGCCTGGGCGTTCTCGGCGATTTGCTCCTGGCGCCAGCCGTAGGCGACCGCTCTCAGCAGAGCGATCAAGGTTGTCGGCGTTGCCAGGATAACCCGCTGGTCGACGCCAAACTCGATCAGGCTGGGATCTTGTTCAAGCGCGGCGCTAAAAAACGTTTCGCCCGGTAAAAACATCACGACAAATTCCGGGGTGGGCCGGAACTGCTCCCAGTAGCTTTTCTGGCCCAGCCGTGAAAGGTGGTCGCGAATCTGGCGGGCATGATCCTTCAACCTGGCGACCTGGTTCTGTTCGCCTTGAATCTGGAGGGAGTCGAGGTAAGCGTCCAACGGAGCCTTGGCATCGACCACGATATTTTTATTCGAAGGAAGCTTGACGATTAAATCGGGACGCAGGCGTCCCGATTCCGTCGCGACGCTTTCCTGCTGGACAAAGTCGCAGTACTCAAGCATCCCGGCCATTTCGACGACCCGCTTGAGCTGAATTTCGCCCCAGCGGCCGCGTACCTGCGGGGCCCGCAATGCTTTGACCAGGTTGGCCGTTTCCAGCTGGAGCTGGCCCTGGGTCGCCGCGAGCGACCGGACCTGCTCGGTCAGAGTCGCGTACGCCGACAGGCGGGTCTTTTCCAGAGCCGCGACGTTGCTGTCCACCTTATCTAAAGAGTCTTTTATCGGTTTGACGAGGTCGTCAATGGCTTTCTGGCGGGCGCCCAGGTCGCTCTGGGCGCCTTCCTGAAATTTTTCCAGGGTGGTCTTGGCGAGCTCGAGAAACGACTGATTGTTGCTTTTAAGCGCTTCGGAGGACAGAGCCTTGAATGCGTCGGACAGGTTCTGTTTGGCCTCATTCACCAGGGCGAGTTTCTCTTCGGTAGCCTTGCGCTCCCCTTCGAGTTTGGTTTGAAGCTCCGATTGCGCCGCCTTGAGATTTGTGAGTTCGGACGACAATGCCATGATGCGCTCATCGCGAGAATCGATCGCCTCGTCCAGTTCAGGGATGCGTGTGTTCTTTTCCTCGGCGGCCGCGCGTTTCTCCGACTCGGACTTGAGGTCGTTCTGCAGTTTTTTGATCTCCTCGGACGCTTTGTCGAGTGCGCCCGTGAGTCCCGCGATTTGCTCCTCCCTGGCCTGGAGGCGTTCGGCCATGGCCGCGCGCGCGGCTTCGGCCTCCGCTTTCGCCGTCTCCGCGGCGCTCCGAACCCTGGAGCGAAGCGCAAGCCAGGAAGCGATCCCGCCGATCGCCAACCCAAGGATCAACGTTATGATTTCAGTTGCCATCATGCCTTGACCTCTAACAATCTTCGTGCGTCTAATCGATTTGAACCCGTCTTACGCCAGGCGGCAAAAAATGTCCATGTGCCGAGCCAATGAAAGGGAAGAGGAAACTGTATTGAATCTATACACCGACGC
>CAZILB010000075.1:12288-17499 GCA_964539925.1 uncultured Syntrophobacter sp.
GAGGGGGAAGGAATAATTCGCAATGCTATGGTGAACTTCGCGGTCTTCGTACTACAGCTGGAGGAACAGGGGAATTCCCCGCGCCAAGTACGCCAAGCGCGCAAAGGTCCCCCACCCAGACCCCTAGATAAATGTTATCTCTTACCTTGGCGATCTTTGCGAGCTTTGCGCGAGAAGGTCCGATTTTTCGGTAACGGCTCCGCTGGGCCGAAACGAAACTAGCTCAGCCGCGGTTTTACGAGGGATAAGGGGTATCCAGGGCGTGCTGTTCCATGAGCGCGTGCAGGTCCACCATGGTGAAGGCACAGTACTTGGGATCGTAGCCGAGCTTTTTGGCGGTTTTGCCTTGCTCGATGATGCGCTGAAGGATCATGCGATTGAGCGGGCCGTGCCCCATGCGGTCGTCATGTTGCACCAGATCGGCTTCGGCGTGCTCGGTGAAGTAGATCGCCTGGCGCTTGCTCATGCCGTAGTGCGTCACCAGCGCCTCGCCCCACTGTTTCGACCAGTGGCCGAGGGTTTCCTCGTAGGCATGGGTGCCCCAGAGCTCGAGCAGCGAGCCGTCCTGAAAGACCCGCCGGCAGTAGTCGCTGATGGCGCGGCCGGGAGCCGAAGCGGGTTGCTCGAAGAGCTCTTCTTTGGTGAGTCCCAGCGCATTGGCGGTCTCGATCAGAATCAGGATGTGGCCCGGCGCCCTGGGGGAGATCAATTCTTCGGCGATCTTGTCGGAAAAGGGCGGCAGCAGATCGTAGTTTTCGACAAAAAAAGGCAGGTGAACGTAATAGGAAACCGCGTTCAAGGCCACCACTTCGATGGAGAAGAGGCCCCAATCTTTAAAAAACCGGCGCAGGCATGGGAGCGGCAAGGTGCCGGCACGCAGCTGGGTCATAAACGCGCCATGATTGATCTTTTTGTCCCAGTGCTCGTAAACTTCTTGATAGAGCTTGTCAACTTGCGCTTTGGCTTGAACGGGTTGCATGTGGTCTTGTTCGTTTCCTGGATCGATCGAGGTTTGGCCGGGTAGTCGAGCTTTTACAGAATGCTAAAATTATGTATTGTTAAAACCCAAAAGAAAACCGGAGTCAATCGCCAGGGGTCGAGCCGAGGGAGCCAGCCATGACAGCCTTAAAGCCTCAAGAGTTTTTGCAGGAATTGGTCGCCGCCAGGGAGTCTTTCTGGGAAAAGATGAACGCCGAGAGAAAGAGCTATGGGGCGGAAAAGCCCTTGAGCCCGGCTATGGTGCTGCGCCGGCTGCAGTTCGGCGTGGTGATGGAACGCAAAGCGGCCGAAGTCACTGCGCCCTGGGTGGCCAAGATTCCCGATCTCGACCTGCAGCAGCATATGTCCGAATACGTCGTCAACGAGCTCAAACATTCGTCGATCTTGCGCAAGCGCATCGCCGAACTCGACGGCGACCCGGATGCCTTGTGGAATCAGCCGCTGCCGGAGCTCAAGGAGCTGTGGGATTTTCATGCGAACCTGGGTTCGCTATGCGAGTTGATCGCCAGCGTCCAGTACGGCCACGAAGAGTTTTTTCCGAGAACTTCCAAGTCGTTCATCGAACGGGTCACGCCCATCGATCCCGTGACGGCGGCGATCTATCGGGATACTCTACTGGCCGACGAAGAGGGGCATGAGTGGATCGCGCCGGAAATCCTCAAGCGCTACGCCACCGACGGCGAAACCCAACAAAGGTGTCTGGAGGCGTTGAAGAAAGGCTGCGAGTTATTCGGCCGGGCGATTCAGAG
This sequence comes from uncultured Syntrophobacter sp., assembly GCA_964539925.1. GTDB lineage: Bacteria > Desulfobacterota > Binatia > UBA9968 > UBA9968 > DP-20. The sequence continues at coordinate 14,037 of CAZILB010000075.1, forward strand.
CTTTAATCGGAGCATGGCGGCGTAAGACTAAGCAAACCTATTTGAAATATGCATGAAGGAGAACCGGACAAAGCTATTCTTCGCGCAAAGATCGCAAAGGTAAAGTTCGATAACAAATAGTGAGAGAGGTGGAGCCTTTGCGAGCTTGGCGTTCCTGGCGCGAGGAATCGTCTAAAGTCGTTCTGTCGAACAGTTATGTAGGCGCCTAAAAAGTTGGACCGATGGGGCGCGCCGCAAGGCCGTCGATCGCGGCCCGCCTTTCGAGGACAACTCAGTGTTTTGGTTCAATTCTTTTGCCGTAGGTCACTTCCCCTTTGTCCACTCGGAGGGAAAAGCCGCAGTCAGGGTTGGTGCACGCCCAAGCCTTGAACATCACCGACGCCCCGTCCTGCCCGTAGTCCGAAAGTGGGATCAACAACCCATTGTTGCACTTCTGGCATTTCGGCAGGTCCATCTCCACTCCTCCTTTTAAAACACCGAATATTTGCCAACCGCACGCCTGACCTGCCAAAAGTCTATAGTATCGGAATGGGGTAAATCAAGATCGCTATTTCCGAGCGCCGCGTTGCGTCCAGCTTACAGTGCGTAAAAGCGCCGGGCGTTGTCTTCCAGGAGTTTCCTCCGTACGGGAGCGGCGATGTCTTCGCGGCGCTCGAGGGACCGGGCGGTGCCTTCCGTGCGGTCGGCGTGGGGATAGTCGGAGGAAAACATGAAAAGATCTTCGCCGACTTCTTCGACCACCCGGCCGAGAAAGGGCTCGTTGCCTTCGCAGCCGAAGAAAATGCGGCCGGATTTGAGATAGTCGCTGGGCGGATGGCTGATCAAGTCTTTCGCGCCGTAGCGCGGATTGTCGAAATGGTCGTCCATGCGCTCCACGTGGGCCGGCACCCAGCTGATGCCGCCCTCGAGAAAAGCGAATTTTAGATTGAAGTAGCGGTCGAGCAGGCCCGAGCACATTACGCTCGTCAGCCCGGCCATGATCGGCATGATGCCGGCGAGCACGCGGTTGGGAAAATGATGCTCGAAAAGTTTATCGACGATGGGAAACTGCAGACTGAAGTGAACGGCGATGGGCATCTTTAGTTGATCTGCCGCCACGAAAAAAACCTCGTGATCGGGGTGATCGAGGCGTTTTGCCCCGGCCGTGCCGTTGATCATCACCGCGCGTACGCCCATCTCGCGCAGGCGGAAAAGCTCCTTGGCCGCGCCCTCGGCGTCTTGCAGCGCTATCACCCCCACCGCCTTGAGCCGGTCCGGCGCCCTGGCGCAAATTTCGGCGAGCCAGGTGTTGTAGGCGCGACACACTGCCATCGCCAGGATGGCATCGGACCAGGCGTTGACGTGCAATAAAAAACTTGGGTAGAGAAACTGTACGTCGATCCCTTCCTTGTCCAGGTCCTCGAGCCGTTCTTTAAGATTCGTCAAGGTTTGGCTGCCGGGAGAGGCGCGGCGGGCGGATTGGATCGCTTTGCCGGGAGGGGCGGCGGTCCCCGGCGCGCCCGCGCCCTTGATCGCCGGCCGTTTGTAAGCGGTTTGGCCGTCGACGACCCAGAAGTTGTGGCCTGCTTCGTCGGTCAGGAGCCGCGGGCGGTAGTTTTTAAGCTGCGGCTCGAGGTGTTTTTCGAAGATCTCTTCGGTCTCAAAAAAATGGCCGTCCGCGTCGATAATCATGATTGCTGCCTTTTTGTGTTCTTTGAGATCTTTGTGGTTAAATCTCTTCACCCCGAGTCATTTGGATCGTTGCGAGACCGCCTCGGGATCGAGCCCGCTCGGACAGGGATAGGCCTTGAGGCTATGGCTGATGCGGTTGCGCGCCATCAGCTCGGCGTAGCTCACGCCGACGGCTTTGGTATTGATCACCGGCACGCCGAGATGGGGCGCCAGTTCCTCGGGCGTCACCACGTACGGATAAATCTTGCCGCCGAGCGGTATGATCGCCTCGGCGCCCTGATCCACCAGTTCTTTGCCGACTGCCAGAGTGCGCTCGACGACGGTATCGTGATAACCCGAGAGATCGCCGGTGTCGTACAGACCGACGGTCCGGATGCCGCTCACGAACGCGCTCATGCCATAGGTTTGCACCATGCGCATGGTGTGGGGCATATGGGTTGCCAGCGGCACGATCAAGCCGAAGCGGTCCGAAATGCTCGCGGCGAAGTGGAGCGAAGCTCGCAGCAGACCCACCACCGGGATGCGCACGGCCAGGCGGCTCGCTTCGACGCCGGGGTCGAAAGTATTGCTCTGAATCACTGCGTCGAAGCCCTGCCGCTCCGCTTCCACGGCTTTTTTCACCAGCGCCGGAGTTTCGAGAATATGGTGCAAGCCGGACAGAGCCTTGCGTTCTTCGAGCAGGCTCAAGACTTCCCCGCCGCCCAGATCTTCAGGATAAGCCAGCTCAAAAGTCGTGTCCGGCGACGCATAGCTCTTGAGTAGTTGCAAGATATGAGCTTCAAGCTCGGGCGTGTGGCGTTTGTAAGAATGATTTAGAAACATGAAGCGCATGGCATCCTCCTCGTCTCGGTTTCGATTCCAAACTCTTATCGCGCCGGGTTTTCCAGCGACGCGATGAAACCATTCTCTTCGAGTTCGCGTATGAAACGGTCGTCGATGAATCTTTTGGCGTCGACGCCACGGGCCGCGGGAAGTTCTCTGGCCATGAAGTCGAGCAAGACCTGGAGCGAAACCACTACAGGATAGGGCACTTTCGGCATGCCCGGCTGGGTGAGATTGTAGGTGGCTTCGGCCACCGTGCGGTCGGCGATGCCGCTGTATTCGGCTTGAACTTCGACCGTGAACTCGCGATCGGTGCGGTAGCGGTGCATGCCTTCGACGTAGGCTTTAATGAACTTGCGAGTGATCTCCGGATTTTTCTCGACATAGTCCCGGCGCGCGGCGATGCCGCCAAGAGCGTAATTCAGACCGTACTCGGCAAAGTCGATCAAGTACTTGCAGCCCCTTCGTTCGGCGTCGATGGACTCCGGCGGGGTGCTCACCACGGCATCCACTTGGCCGCTCAGCAGGGCTTCGAGTTCGGCTTCGCCGCCGGCGCCCATGGGCTCCTCGCGCAGCCCCTTTACCCCCGCGACATCGAGCTTCTCGATGATAAATTTTACCAGCGCATCGTTGAGCCCGCCGTCGCCGACAAAGCCAATTTTTTTTCCGGCCAATTCGTTCCGGCTGTTTATCCCGGGGCGCCCCTGGACGAATTGTTGATTGATGCCCCCCGTCAAGAAAACCACGTCGGCTTCGCCCTTGAGATTCGCTCTGAGCGGCGCCGGCGCGGCCATGTTGCCGAATTGAATCTCGCCCGAGATAAGACCGCGAACCACACCCTTGGCACCGCCCATGATGCGCGGTCGTTCGACGGCGAGTCCATGCTTTTGAAATAATCCGGCCTTCCACGTCACCATCATCGGCCCGGCACCCTGGCCGATGGTGGCAAAGCCGGCGTCGATCCTGATCA
>CAZILB010000076.1:0-17433 GCA_964539925.1 uncultured Syntrophobacter sp.
TGGCCAGCATTAGAGCAGCGGCGAGAAAGACACTGCCGAGCAATTTTCCGCTTTGCTTCATGAACGTCTCCTTTTAGACGAAATAAACAGGACTATATTAAAAAGTCATCGCTTTATCTCTTAGATTCCATAACCTGTCAATCCCCCCGTTCGGGGGGATATTTTAATCCCTTGAACGGGCGTTCAAGTTAAGCCCTCGCGCACGGCCAAGACCGCGGCTTCCGTGCGGTTTTTAACGTCGAGCTTGCGAAACAGCGCTTTCATATACCCTTTGATGGTTTCGCGGGCGAGCTGGGTGATTTGCGCGATTTCCTCGTTACTCAACCCCTCGATGACCAGCTTGAGGACTTTCATTTCCATCTCGCTCAAGTCGAAGCGTTCGACAAAGCCGCGGTCGTGATCCGCCGCAGTGTCCTGCTTCACCGTCGCTGCAATAGCGAGATGAGCGAGATAAGGCGATGTCGGAACCCTGCCCGCGTGGGTCTGGCGTATAATCTTGATGAACTCTTTGCGGTCCGTGTCTTTTAGAATGTAGCCGAGAGCTCCGGCGCGGATGGCAGCGCGGATCTTATCCTCTTCGTGGTGCACCGACAGCATGAGAATCTTGGTTTGCGGCGACACCGCGCCGATGAGGCGGGCGGCTTTGATGCCGTTCATCTTCGGCATGTCGACATCCAAAAGCGCCAGATGGGGCTCGGTTTCCCGCGCCCCGGCGACGGCTTCCTGGCCGTCGCCGGCATCAGCCACAACCTCGAGGTCGGTGCCGGTCTCGAGCAGAATCTTGAGACTCTGGCGAAACAATCGTTCGTCGTCGGCAAGGAGAAGTTTGATCGGCATAATCTTCCTCTCGTACCAGCCAGGGTAGAGGCTACAAGGTCACACAGTTAAAGCAATAGGGGTTTTAGCCCGGTTTGAGCTCAAGGCGTGTAACGGGCGTTACGGCGTCGGCAGAGCCAATTCGAATTCGCTCGCCCTGCGCCCAGAGTGCGGTTTGGTCCCGGTAGTGGGGTGACAGCGGATGGCCGGACTGACCCGAGGGCAGGACGAATTCGCTCGCGGCCGGATTGCTCAAGTCAGCGGTGAAGCGGAGCGAGGCTCCCACGGTTTGCCGATAGGGATTGGAATGGCGGTAAAAACCCAGGTTGATCGTGGTGCCGTCACCCGGGGAAGGCATGGGGCCGATCGCCAGCAGCGGTTGCAGCCATCGGATGCGGCCGAGCGAATGGTTCAAGAGCAGTTGATGAACCTCGCCCCAGCGCCAGTGGTCCGGATCATTGGCAAATGTCCGGCTCAGCTCCGAACAGGCCTCCCTGAGCGAGAGCGACACCAGCGCTCGCCGCGAGCGGCCGTGAAACCACGGTGAATTTTCGTCTCGGAGAATGGCGTCGGTTGGCGCGATGCACTGATTTAAGATCTCTGCGTAAGCGACAAACAGCTCCTCGCCAATGCTAGGCACGAGCAAGTTCCACAAAAGCCGTTGGTGAAAAACATGAAAAATCGACGCCGCAATGCTCGACTCGGAACAATCGCCGTCCCAACGCCGCAGTTGCTCGACGGCGAAGCCCGCGACCGCATCCTCGCTAATTGCGCAAAGATCGTCGCGCAGCACCTCGATCAAAGCGCGGCCATGGAGCGAGACCGTATCCAACTGCATCTTGGCGATGTTTTCCAGGGAATGTGTCCTGCGGGAAGCGAGCAACTGCTCGATGCGCGCGGCGCGATGCGGCGGTTCAAAAAAAAGCGAGAGATAGTAAGGATAGGCCGAGTCGGCGATCTTTTGGTTGGCGCTGGCGATGACCCCGCCGGGCGGATTGAACAGCCGCGGCATTTCCTCCCACGGAATGAAGCCGCGCCACTGGACTTGGCTATCCCAGCCTTCCAGCGGCAGCAGCGTGGGAATGCTATTTCTTATGGGAATTTTTCCGGCCAGAGCGTAGCCGATGTTGCCGTCGACGTCGGCGTAAAGAAAGTTCAGGCTGGGGGCGCTATGCTCGGCAAGGGCGGCCAAAAACTCGCTCCAACCGCCCGCCCGATTGAGTTTGTAGAGCGCGCCAAGTTCACGGCTCGGTTCGTGAGCGGTCCAGCGCGCCGACAGCGCCTCCTGGGCTCCGGTAAATACGCCGAAATCGCTGATCACCGGTCCATGGCAGGTCGAGCGAACGATCTTTTCGATCGCCTTTTTGCCGCGGACGGCGATGGGTTCCGGCCGCCGGGTCATTGGCCGCCAGTCCTGACCGTGCCAGTAGCGGTCGCTTGCCGGAGCATGGATTTTTTCTCGATAGATTTCGACGTCGTCGCACACCGCCGCCGTGATGCCCCAGGCGATCCGGCGATTGCGGCCGATCTGGACGAAGGGAATGCCCGGTATCGTCACGCCCCAGACTTCATAAGGCGAATCACCCGCGCGGCGGTTCTCCGCGCGCAAGTGCATCAGATACCAGATCGACGGCAAGGTCATTCGCAAGTGAGGATCATTGGCCAGCAGGGCGCCGCCGGTGGTGGAGCGGTGCGGCGCGAGCACCCAGCTGTTACTGCCGTGGCCCGCGGGGTGAACGACGCTGTTCGCCACGGCGGCGCCGGTGAACTCCCAAAGCGATCGGGCCTGATTCCAGACTGCCGCAACCACGGTCGCCGCATGGTCCGGATAAGTCGGCATTAAAGCGCGAAGTTTTTCGGGTTGATTTGCCAACCGGACGGCGACCGCAAGAAAATTGAGACGGGTATAGAGGGCTGTGGAGAGAAGAAACGACAGGCCCTTGTTGATCGTCAGGGTGTCGTCGGCCGTCCAGGGCTCCGGCTCGTAGCGCAGCAGGCGAAACTCCCAAGGCAGTTTTTTGCCGCAATGCTCGATAAACCGGTTCACCCCGGCGCTGTACGCGCTCAAGTACTGCGCCTCCGGTTCCGACAATTTGCCGATCGAAGCGACGGCAGCCTGGCGAATGCCGATGAGGCGAACGAAATAATCGAAATCGACGCTCCTTCGGCCGCGAAATTGCGCGGAGAGATCCCGCCAGGGAAGGGAAAAATCGCCGAAGATTTCGGCCATGCGCCCGCTCAGGAACCGCCGGCTCAGCTCCATTTGCCATAAACGCTCTTGGGCGTGCAAAAATCCTTGAGCAAAAAAAAGGTCGCGTTGGTCGCTTGCGGCCACGTGGGGGATGGCGTGAGGATGCCAGCGAACTTCGACGGAACCGTTCAAGCCTTTGAGAGTCAGCTCACCTCGATATTTAGGCTGGGCATGCTTGTCGAGCAAGCGCACCACAGGACGAAGGAGCGCCGAAAAAACCGCCGGCAGCAAACCGCTCTTCGGCAACTCCATGACAGTTGGGAGGGAACAAGGACGATCGAGAATGCGCTAAAGTATCGCCTTGATCGAAGGCCGCTCCTTCATCCGCTCCAGGTACTTGCCCAGACGAGGAAGCGTCGGGTCGGGCAGGAGACCGAACCCTTCCAGTCGGGTGAATCGAGGAATCAGGTCGGCGTCCACCAGGGAAAAATCGCCCATCAAATAGGGTTGGTCGCCGAGCTCGTCCTCGAATCGCTGCAAGAGCTTGCGCAACTCGCTCTTGGCGCCGTCGATGATGAGCTGGCTCTGTTCCTTCGCGTCTTTCATCAACTCCATGCGCAGTTTTTGATAGGGGGCATCGAAGTGGGCCATGCCGTAATCGATGAGAATGCGCGCCTTGGCTTTCTGCGCCGGACCCTTCGGCAGCAGCGGCGGGTTGGGATATTTCTCTTCGAGATATTCATTGATGATCAGCGATTCGTAAAGCACCGTGCCGTCGTCGGTGAGCGCGGGCACTTTGCCGTAGGGGTTGAGCTTCAGGTATTCCGGTGACTTTTGTTCCTTGTTTCTGAGATCGACGGGGACGGTCTCATAGGGGAGATTCTTCTCCGCCAGGACAACTTTGACGCGCTGGCAATTGGGCGACGATTTAAAATCGTAGAGCTTGATCATGGGTGGTCTCCTTTTTGTTGGGTTGCGCCATAACGGCAGTCGACTCAGGCGTTTATACAAAGAATTTTAACAAAGGAAAAGCACGGGGCGGCGAAAACGGCGCTTGCAGTGGAAAAAGTTTGATGTTAGTCGGATAACTATTGAGAAGCCGGGAAGGTGCCGCGAATTTGAGCGCAGTGGACGCCGCAAGAACCATCGTCGAAGGATTGAAGGGTGCGGGAATCGATCTGGTCGCGACGCTGCCGGATGTCAATCTGGCGGAGTTGCTGGGTGCAGTGGCCGAGGATCGCGATTTCATCCACGTGCCGTTGTGCCGCGAGGAAGAGGGGATCGGTATCTGTGCCGGCGGTTATCTGGTCGGCAAGAAGGCCGCCGTCATCATGCAAAACGGCGGCTTTTTCAACAGCAACAACGCCATCGTCAGCACGCTCTTGCAGTATCAAATTCCGGTCTTGCTTTTGATTTATTACGCCGGCGACATCGGCGACCGGACCTTCAGCACCACCGGCGCGATGACGGAGCCGGTGCTGCAGGCTTTGGGGATTCGCTATTACGTTATCCGGCGCGCGGCGGACTCGGTGGAGTTGATCAAGCGCGCCCAAGTGCTGGCCGAAGATTCGAAGCGGCCGGCGGCGTTGTTGCTCACCAAGGAAGGTCTTGGGCGGCGACCCGCGCTGCTCTCGCTGTGAGGCGCGGCGGCGCGAAAGTGCGCGACCGTTAAAACCCGATGAAGAGATTTGATTGTTTGAAATCACTGGCCGCGGCCGCCGGCGATGCTCTGGTGGTGACTTCGGCGGGTGCGATGACCCTGGAATGGAACAGCTTGCGGCCGAGCGACGGCAACTTTCGCGTGCGCACTTTGGGGCTTTGCTCCTCGATTGCGCTCGGTATGGCGCTGGGCTTGCCGCAGCGTAAAATCATCGCCTTGGACGGCGACGGTTCTTTGCTGATGAATCTCTGCTCGCTTCCGACCCTCGCGCGCATGCGGCCGGGCAATCTCACGCACATCGTTTTCGACAACGAAGTGTACGAAGCCTCGGGGAGTAAAGAAACCGCGACCGCCTGCGGTACCGACCTTGTCGGTATGGCGCGCGCCGCGGGCATAACCAACGCGGTCTGGGCAAATTCGCTCGAAGACTTCGCCCGAGCTGCGGTCACGGCGCTTGATGGAGATGCGCTCTCTTTCATTGGCGCCAAGGTCAGCACCGAGCGATCGCCGGTAGCGCCCTATCCAATGGACGAAATCGAAAACAAGTACCGTTTTATCCGCCATGTGGAAAAAACCGAGAATATCGAAATTCTCAGAACCAATTTGCCGGCCAGCTATGATTGAAAGCGGCCGCGACCGCGCCCGCCAGTACCATGAAGCTCGATATCGAATTCAACTCCGGCGCTCAGTTGCCCATGGATGCCATCCCGGAGCTGGCGCGTCGCGCCGAAGCTCATGGCTTCGACTGCGCCTGGGGCGGAGAAGCCAACAACAAAGATCCAACGGTGATGCTGTCCGCCATCGCGGCGGTGACGACTCGGCTCAAAATCGGTTCGGCGATCTATCATATTCTGGGGCGCACGCCGGCGACGCTGGCGCTCCAGGCCGCCGGTTTGGACGAGCTTTCAGGGGGCAGGTTTCTGCTTGGCATCGGCTCCTCCAATCCGACCATCGCCAAGTGGCATGGTCAGAGTCTCGACCGCCCGCTCGCGCGGGTCGAAGAGTATGTCGAGGTCGTGCGCGCGGCCATGCGCGGCGAGAAGCTTAACTTCGCCGGTAAGTTTTATTCGGCGCAGAACTTCAAAATGGCGTTCAAGCCATCGGCGCGCATCATTCCGATTTACCTCGCAGCCTTCGGCCCAAAAATGACCCGCCTGGCGGGACGAATGAGCGACGGCGTGTTGATTAACATGGCCAATCCGAAGGAGCTTCGCCGCATTGCCGAAGAAGCGAAGGCGGGCGCGGCGGAGGCGGGCAAGGATCCGAGCCGGTTGGAGATTATTTGTAAAATTCGTTGCTCCATCGCGCCCACCTATGAAACGGCGCGCGAAGCGTTGAGCCATGCGCTGACCTATTATGCATTGGCGGATTACTATCGCAATTTGCTCGGGCGCATGGGATTCGGCGCCGAAGTCGAGTCGATGCGCGCCGCCTGGCAAGCGGGCGGATTCCACGCTGCTCGCAAGCTGGTTACCGACCGCATGTTCGCTTCGTTGCCTCTGGTTGCGGCGACCTCCGCGCGCGAAGTCGTTGAGCAGATCACCCCTTATGTCGATGCGGGGGCTACTCGGGTGATCTTGCCTTACGTTGCCGCATCGGATGACATCGTCGGCGAAATGAAAAGTTTTATCGATAACTGGCAGCCCGCAACGACCGGGTCGGCGGACTATGGGAGTTAGCCAATGGCTTTTGAACTGATCAACCCGAATGGCCTTGAAGCCCCGGTGGGCTATGCGCATCTCGCCAGGATCACCGGCGGTACGATCATCCATGTAGCGGGTCAAGCGCCCTTCGATAAACAAGGCCGGGTCGTGGGCAAGGGCGATTTTGTCGCTCAATTCACTCAAGTCGTGCGCAATCTCAAAACCGCCATCGAGGCCGTGGGAGGACGGCCTGATCAGTATGCGGTGTTGACGATCTACGTCACCGATCTAGAGGCCTATTGGAGCAACACAAAGCCGCTGGGGACGGCTTATCGAGAGGTCTTCGGAAAACACTTCCCCGCGATCACCCTGGTTGAAGTAAAGCGCCTTTACAATCAAGACTGTATGGTGGAAATTTCCGGCGTGGCAGTCATTGACTGAAAATTCCCTGCGCGCTCGCCATTTTTTACCTGCTAGACTGACAAAAGTCGTTCAATTTCTTGTCAATTGGGCATGCCTCGTGCAGCGAAGTGGCGATATTTCAATAATTTATGTAAATGGCACATGGATTGCGTATCCACCGCGTATCTCTGCGGGCAAGGTTGGCAAAACTATGATGAGGACCAATTCAATCGGGGTGATGGACAGGGATGGGGATCAGGATCTCTTCGAGACCGTAACCGAAGAAGAGATTATCTACCTCTGGCGTTCCATCAAGGGCCGAGGTCTTTCGGAAGACGAAGCCTGGCAGGCCGTGGTCACGGGGATTGCGCTCGATATGGCATTCGCAAAGAGCCGATCTTGTAACCGCATAGAACATTAGAAAAACAGCGCCACCCTGCGGGGCGCGAGACCTCGAGTCACGTTTTCCCGCCTGTCGATCGTTGCGGGTCGATTTCCCGCTGCTCGCTGAGTCCGAAATTCGTCAGTCCCGCATGCTTTAAGCGGGAATCCGTATGAAATACGGACTGGCCCCGGATAAAAAAATTCGGGGGTGACGCGCCTTTAAGACAAATCTCCTTGGTGATTTCCAACTCCCCCAAAGCTTGCTGCGGGAGAGGCCATTCTATCTTCGCTCGGACTCACCTGGTAGAGCCTCCCAACTGCCTCGCCGCGGCGCCTTTTCAGCGTTGACTCGCTCAAAAAAATCTGTTTGAATCTCGCCATACTTGCGAAGGAGATTCTCATGTCTCGCATTACCGTCGAAGACTGTCTGCAAAAGGTTAATAACCGCTTTCAACTGGTCATGCTGGCGTCGAAACGGGCAAGGCAGCTCTTCAAGGGGGCGAAGCCGCTCATCGATTCGGACAACCGCGAGGTCGTCGTGGCACTGAGGGAAATCGCCGACGGCAAAGTTAAAAAAGCGGCAGACCCCGCTTGACCCTCCCGGTTGAGCGATTTGTGTCTCGTGTGAAACTTCTGTTCATCGCCGCAAGCCTCGTTCCAGAATAACTTAAAAGCAGTCCTGTAGCCTTTTCAGAGTGAAAAACTCTGATGGCGGGGTGACGTAGCCGTTCATGGCCAAAGAAGACAAAAGCCCCGAACTTGATCTGACAGTTGCTAACATCGGCCTTCCCGCCGTGCCGGCCGGTGAAGACGATGCCGCCGGCGCCAGGGATAAAGCTCTTGTTCCCTTCGATCCGCTGCAGCGTTATCTGGCTGAGATTCGTCGGTTTCCTCTGCTGAGCCGCGAGGAAGAGCATCGCCTCGCCGTGGAGTACAAAGAGTTTGGCAACGTCGAGGCGGCCTATAAGCTGGTCACCGCCAATTTACGCCTAGTCGTGATGATCGCGCGGGAATACCAGCGAGCCTTTAAAAACATCCTCGACTTGATCCAAGAAGGCAATATGGGGTTGATGGAGGCGGTCAAGAACTTTGATCCCTACCGCGGCGTGCGTTTCCCGTCCTATGCCGTTTGGTGGATTCGCGCCTACATGATTCGCTACATCATGAACGATTGGCGCATGGTCAAAATCGGCACGACGCAAGCGCAGCGCAAGTTATTTTTCAATTTGCAGAAAGAAAAGGACAAAATCGAAAAGGAGGGGCTGACGCCCGGCCCGAAGCTTCTGGCGCAGCGCCTCAATGTCAAGGAAAATGAAGTGGTCGAGATGGAACAGCGCCTGGCAAGCCGGGATCTGTCGGTGGATGTGCCCGTCGGCAATGATGACGAGGCGACGCTGCTGCATTTCCTGCCCGACGAGAAGCAGGGACCCGAGGAGCAGTTTGCCGATAGCCAGTTTCGCGAGTTGTTGCGCGACAAGATGGCGCGGTTCGCGCATAACTTGAAAGACAAGGAACTGGTGATCTATACAGAGCGTCTGTTGAACGAAGAGCCGCTGACGCTGCGCGAAATCGGCGAAAAATACGGCATCAGCCGCGAACGAGTGCGCCAGATCGAAGAGCGGGTGAAGAAAAAATTAAAAAACTATCTCAGTAAGGAGCTCAAGGACCTGCCCGATCTGCACAATCTCGGATAAGTCGGCCTTATCCAACTCCGCCGCCCCATTTTTGCCCGCTTCGGCAAGCAGCGCGGCCTAACGGCGCCGTTCGCTTGCGCGCTGGGCGCGTATCTGATAGCAAAAAAAGATCGTTTCTCAGGAGGAATTTCGTTGCAGTTTCAAAAGGAAGTGGCGATCGAGGCGCCGCGGGAAAAAGTCTGGAAATTTATCTGGGACGTTGACCGCTTCATCGCCTGTGTGCCGGGTTGCAAAGAAGCCAAAACCCTGGAAGAGGGCAAAAAATATTCCGCGATCATGGTTGAGAGGGTCGGTCCCTTCAAGGTGGAGTTCCCCACGACGATCGAAGTTCTCGAGCGCGACGAGTTGAGCCATATCAAGGCGCAGGCTTCCGGCGCGGACAACAAAATCGGCAGCCGCATGAAAATCGATCTTGATGTCCATCTCAGCGAGCAGGACAACAAGACGGTGGTTAGTTTTGTCGCCGGGGTCGACATTTTGGGCAAGTTAGCCGCGCTCGGCCATGGCATCATCAAACGTAAGGCCGACCAGGTCTTGGATGAGTTCGCCCAGGCGGTTAAGGCGAAGTTGGAGGGGGAGGGGTAAAATGCTCAAAAGATTTCGCCTGGAGGAGCCCCAGAGCATCGCGGAAGTCTCGGAATTGCTCGGCCGGTTCGGCGACAGCGCGAAGGTTTACGCCGGCGGCACGGAGCTGCTCCTGGCGATGAAGGAGGGGCTGGTCGACTACGAGCGCTTGGTCAATATTAAAAATGTCAAAGGGCTGAACGACATCAGCACCATAAACGGCACGATCAAAATCGGCGCCCTGTGCACCCATTATCAGCTGGAAAATTCGAGCGCGCTAAAAGAGAAACTGCCGTCGCTGGTAAAGCTCGAGCAGAATGTTGCCAACGTTAGGGTCCGTCATGCCGGTACCATCGGCGGCAATCTTTGTTTCGCCGAACCTCATGCCGATCCCGGCACGCTGCTGATCGCCTTGGGCGCTACGATGACGGCGGCAAAAGGTTCTTCAAGCCGCGAAATCGCCGCCGCAGATTTTTTCGTTGATGCTTATGAGACGTCGCTGGCGGCGGAGGAAGTTTTGACGGAGCTCCGCATCCCTGCGCCTGCGCCCGATGCGCGCAGCGTCTATTTGAAGTTTGGGTATCTGGAAAGGCCCAGCGTGGGAGTCGCGCTGGCGCTGAATTTAAACGGCGGCGCGGTGCGCAATGTCAGGGTCGCGGTGGGCTGCGCCGGACCGGCGCCGAAAAGAGTCGAGGATGCCGAGGCCCTGCTCGAAGGCAAAGGCGTTGACGAAGCCCTGGGTCATCTCGCCCAAGCCGGGACGATAGCCGGGCGGGCGTCGCAAGCGATCAGCGATCTCCACGGTTCGCAAGAATATAAAGAGCACATCGTCGGTGTCCTGCTTAAGCGCGCATTTCACAGCGCCGTCAGCTAGGCCGCGCCGGATCAATCAGGAGAAATTCATGGCCAAAGCGATGCCGAGACATGACCAGGCGCAGTTGATGCCGCTATCGTTCACTTTGAACGGCCGATTGCAGGAAATCGAAGTCGAAGCACAAGAGCTCTTAATCGATGTCATCCGCGAGAGATTCGGCCTGACCGGTGTCAAACGTTCCTGCGATGTGCAGGTGTGCGGCGCCTGTACCCTGCTGGTGGACGGGCGGCCGGTGAGTGCCTGCACGACCCTTGCTTTCGAGGTGCGCGGCCGCTCGGTGCTGACCATTGAAGGCCTGGCTGAGGGCGACAAACTTCACCCCTTGCAGCAAGCCTTCATCGATCATGGGGGGCTTCAGTGCGGCTTCTGTACTCCGGGGATGATTCTGGCCTCAAAAGCGTTGCTCGACGAGAATCCGAATCCGAGCGAAGAGGCGCTCAAGCACTTCATGCACGGTAACATCTGTCGCTGCACGGGCTATAAAAAAATCATCGAATCGATCATGGCGGCGGCGAAAAAGATTGATTCGAAGTCCTAAGCGTTCCAATCGTTCAAGCCGTTTTTCTGAACGTGCGCACCCACAGGCGAGCGATGGCCGGTATTAACGGGTTGAACGTTTTGAACGACTTGAACGTCTTGAACTTCGCCAATTAATCTTCGATCCCATATTCCTTCCACCGCCTCGCCACGGCATCGAGATGCGCTTTCGGCGGCAGCGAAATGGCCGGGTATTTATGTTTTCTCGTCGCGTCGATCGCCACACGCGAGCCGACGTAACGGCTCGGATGGTGCTGCAGCACGTCGGCGGGAGCCTGCGACGGATCGAGGCCGACCGCTTGGACGTCCCGTTCGATATAGATGTCCTTATCCGGCCGGACATGCCAGCTAAGCGCCCAATCGACGGCGAAATCGTCCCAGATATCGATGTCCTCATCGACGACCACGGTAATCTTGCCGAAGCCGGTGCGCTGCGACCAGGCGCCGTACATGAGTTGCCGCACCTGACCGTCGAACTGCTTCTTGAGCGAGATGACCAGATAAGCGCCGCTGCCGCCGGCTTCCTTTAATCTCAAATCCTTGATCGGGATGCGCAGGGTGTCTTTGAGGTGTTTAAATAGCGGCCATTCGCGTCCGACGCCGCGGATACAGCTCGATTCGGACGGCGGCATCTGGCTGATAAACGCTTGATAGAGCGGTTTGCTGCGGAACGTCATGCATTTAATGTTGAAAAAAGGCTCGTTGCCCGCCGGTCCCATGTAGCCCGTATACTCGCCAAAGGGACCTTCGGGCTCGACGGCATTGGGCGGAATTTCGCCTTCGAGCACAATTTCGGCGGTTGCCGGCACCTCCAGCGGGACGGTTTCGCACGGCACGAGATCGACGGGCTCGCCGCGCAGCGCTCCTGCCACGGCAAACTCGTCCAAGGCTTCGGACATTTTCGACACCGAGACGTAGCCAATGGTCGGCTCGGCGCCGATCACCACCGCTAACGGCGTCGGTTTGTTCTGCGCGTTATTTTTGTAAATATGCCACGCCATATCCTGGCGCTTGCCGATGAGCAGCCCGGTTTTGTTCGGGCCTTTGACCTGCATGCGATAGGTGCCGACGTTGCGCACGCCGGTTTCCGGGTCTTTGCTGATCAGATAAGGCGAAGTGAAGAAAGGCGCAGGATCTTCGCCCACCGTCCAGGTTGGCACCGGCAATTTGGTGATGTCGACGTTTTTGCCGTGCAGAATGTTTTCTTTGCACGGTCCCTCCTTGACAATCCGCGGGGGGATCGGATTTTCCAGCGCATTGTCCCACTTGCGATTGATGCCCTCGACGGAGTCCGCTTCCAGACCGAGCGCGTAGATTTCCCGGGAAGCGCCGAGCGCTCCGGCGACCACAGGAATGTCAAACCCTTTGACGTTATCAAAGACCACAGCGGGTCGCTTCGCCGGCGGTATTTTTTTGAAGAGTTGGCGGCAAACCGCCGCGATCTCCCAGTCTTTGTCAACCTCCCTGGTGATGTGGCGGAGCTTGTCGTTGTTCTCTAGCGCCGCCAGATATTCGCGTAGATCGCGGTAGGCCATGAAGGTTCCTCCCTGCACTCGTGCCCGGAAAAATTCTCGGTATAGTAGACGGAATTAATTTACATATCAATGATCAATACTCTAACGAACGCTACGGAATGCAAAACCCGGCGCGGGGCGGTAAATTATGGATTGGGTCGGGTGTCGGCGGGGGCTGGGCGACGCGATATAAAAATTGATCTTCGGTGACCGTCTAGGCGCGAATTTCGGCGCGCATAAAGATGATGTAGGAGATGCCGAAGCAAATTGCGACCAGGCCGAACATGGTCGTAATATGGGGCCAGATCAGGGTCAGGCTTTGCTCAAGGGCGAGGGGTGTTGGCAGAATACCCTCCGCCTGGCTTTGCAGGGTCATACCGAAGACCCGGGCCGCCGGATTGAGCAGAATGCCGACGGTCTCGGAATAAAGCATACTGGGAGAAATTCTATCGATGATATTCTCGATATCCGCCCGGCGCGCCATGGCTTCGGGGGTCGTGGCATCGGGCACAATAATGCCGGCCGCTGC
Organism: uncultured Syntrophobacter sp.; assembly: GCA_964539925.1. Classification (GTDB taxonomy): domain Bacteria; phylum Desulfobacterota; class Binatia; order UBA9968; family UBA9968; genus DP-20. The sequence goes on from CAZILB010000076.1 coordinate 12,809, forward strand.
GGCGCTGAAGATGCCCACGAACAGGGCCATGAACAGCCAAACTGCCATAGAAGCCAGCGCGGCGGTGACAGTCTTTTGGAATACCAGCGAGAAGAGCATCGCCAGAGCCAGCCAGAAGCCGACGTAGAAGACGCCCACCGCGGTAAAAATCAGCATGCGCCATATCTCTTCGGTATTGGGCGCGAAACCAAGCAGGGTGATGCCGAGGCCGATGACCAGGAGGAGGATCGAACCCCATAGAACCGCGACGGTGGTCAAGCCGGCGAAAAATTTTCCGTTGATCAGGCTGTCGCGGTAGATGGGCTGGGAAAGCACCCGGCTGAGCGTGCCGCGGGCGTACTCCCCGCTGATACTATCGAAGCCCAGAGTGATACCGACCAGGGGACCGAAGAATCCCAGAAAGGTCGCGAGCGAGAAGATGGTTTCGCCGCTGGAGGTCAGCAGCAGCAAGAAAACATATTGGGCCGGAATGGCGTCGGCGCTCTGGCGGATCGCTTGGCCGGTCGCGTAGGTGGCCCAGATCCCGGAGAGGAGAATCATGATCACCAGGATCATGAACCGCCGGCTGCTGAAGTGGTCCGCCAGTTCTTTCCAGAACACCACGCTCATAGATTTACGCCTCGCGAAAATACTTGAGATAGATTTCTTCCAGCGTCGGATCTTCGATGCGCAGCTGGAGCAGCTGCAACTTTCTGCGTAAAACGGCGGAAACCACTTCCGCCCGCACGTCCTGGGTGCAGCGCAAGAACCACCCGGTATCGCGCTTTTCGATCTCGTCGACGCCGGGAATGCCGAGCAGCTCGCGATCCAAGCCGTCGGCTTCGCCGCGCACTTCGAGGAGAAAATTCCACTCGCGGCCCTTCAAGATCGCTTTGCCCAGGGTGTCCATCTGGCCCTGGACGATCAACTTGCCTTTGACGATGATGCCGACCCGGCTGCAAATTTGCTGGACTTGCTGTAATTGGTGGGACGACAGCATGACGGTTAGGTTGTGTTCTCGATTCAGCGCCGCGATTAATTCGAGTATCCTGATCGCGCCGTCCGGGTCGATGCCGAGTGTGGGTTCGTCGAGAATGACCGCCACCGGTTTCTTGACCAAAACCTCGGCGATTCCCAGGCGTTGTTTCATGCCGCGCGAAAACTCGCGCACCAGGCGGCGGCCGTCGTCGGGCAAGCCGACTTGGTCGAGAACTTCCACCGTTCGGCGCCGCGCTTCATCTTCCGGGATGCGATTGAGCCGCGCCATGTACAGCAGATTCTCGCGTGCGCTGATATCGTCGTAGAAACCCGGATTCTCGGGCAAATAGCCAACGCGGCGTTTGACTTCCAGGGATTGGGTAGTCGGATTAAAGCCGCACACCGAAACCTGGCCGGAGGTGGGTTCGGTCAAACCGAGAAGCATGAGGATCGTAGTGGTCTTGCCTGCTCCGTTGGGGCCAAGAAAGCCAAAGATTTCTCCTTCTTCAACCATTAAGCTGAGCGCATTTACCGCGAGCTTGTCGTGGTAACGTTTGGACAAATTTTTGGTCTCGACGACGGCGCTCATCTGCGTCCCAGACGGAAAAAGACCACGCCCAAACCGAGCACCACCAAACCGACGATGCCGAAGCCGATCCAGCCCCAAACGGTCGGCGTGGACAGGGTGACTCGGAAATCGACCGATCTGGAAGTCTCGGAAGAATTGGCGGTGATGCCGAGCATGTAGTCGCCCGCGACGGTTCTTTCCGGCGCCATAACTTCGACCGCGATCTGCTGGATCTCTCCAGGTTTCAACGTGTCGATCTTCTCAGGCTTAAACTCCACCGTCCAGTTGTCGTTCGGTTTTTTGGTGATGAAGCTCAAATTTTGCACCGGCGCCGTGCCAATATTGCCGACGATAATGTCCACTGGGCTCTTTTTGCCCGCGGTCAAGGGAAAGCTCAGGGTGCCGGTGGCGGTGATCAGGCGCAAATCCTGGGTGCCGCGCAAAGACACCTTGAGATTCGTTGCCGCTTCAAATCCGCCTCCTCGAGCCTGGATCGTTAGGGGATACTCCTTGGCTTCCGCCGTGATCGGCGTGTCGATTTCCACGCTCAAAGTTTCCGAGGCGTTTTCTTTGAGCTGGATGGAGGATATCTGCTGCTCGCCCCACTGCGGTTTGAAGCGCACTTGCCAGCCGGGCGGCGCCTGGGCCGCCAGGGATGCGGTCAGCGGCTTTGGGGTATCGTTTTTCAACTCCACCGTGAATTTGAGCGCTTGACCCGAACCGGTCGCCAGCACCGGATACTGGCTGGTCAGCGTAAGCCCGCCGGTTGCGATTTTTCGTGAGGTGACATTGATGACGATCGTTTCGTCGTACTGAGTGGTGCCGGGGATATCCTTGGCGAGCACCCTTATTTTATACTCCCCGGGACGGGTTCCCTCTGGAATCTTGGCTTTGAATTCGATGGTCGTGGTCTTTTCTCCCGCCACCTGCACGGAACGAATTGGAAAGCTTGGGTAGCGGGAGCTGAAGTTTACCTCCCACCCCTTGGGGATCGCGTCCAGATTAAGACTTACACCTACGGGATCCTTGCGACGGTTGACGACTTCCGTATCCATCGTGACTTCCTGACCCTGTCCGATGGTCAGATGTTTAAACGGCAGAATCAGGTTGAAGGACTCCTTCGGCGGAGGGGCGGACTCTGCTTCGCCGGCAAAACTTCGGGACCAAAACGCGGAACCAAGCGACAAGCTCGCGAGCAGAAACAAAACTACTCCTGGGCGGATGCGGGTAGCATTACCCCTCATAGAGACCCCCCTTCGGGCGCGAAATTTTTGCAGATAAATAACCATAAACCTCCAAACCGTCAAGGCCTTTGCCAAAATTAGACTTTCCCGAGTTGGCGCAGCCCTTCGTAGAGAACGATGGAAACCGCATTGGAAAGGTTCAAACTTCGCACCTGGCTGTTCATCATCGGGATGCGCAGCGCGCGCTCGGGATCGCGGTCGAAAATCGTTTGCGGCAAGCCGCGCGTTTCGGGGCCGAATACGAGAAAATCGCCGTTCTGATAGCGCACCGAGGTGTAGGACCGCGCTGCTCGCTTGGTAAAAAAAAACAGCGTATTCGGAGCGGCCGTGCGTAAAAAACCATCCCAAGATTGATGGACATGGAGATCGACAAACTCCCAGTAGTCAAGCCCGGCGCGCTTGAGATGCTTGTCGTCGATCTTGAACCCCAGAGGCTCGATCAAATGCAGCGGCGTTCGCGTGGCGGCGCATAATCTGGCGACGCTGCCGGTGTTGGGCGGGATCTCCGGTTCGAAAAGCACGACGTGCATGGTCAGCTTTCCAGGTAAAACGTGACCGGTCCGTCATTGACGAGGGTGACATTCATGCGCGCTTGAAAGCGCCCGGTGGCGACCGTCAGTCCGGCCCCGCGCAGCCGCGCGACAAAACCTTGATAGAGGCGATCGGCTTCGGCTGGGGGGGCGGCGCCAGTGAACGAGGGTCGGTTACCCTTGCGGCAGTCGCCGTACAAGGTGAACTGCGATACCACCAGAAGCGCCCCGCCGGCGTCGATGATCGAGCGATTCATTTTGCCCTCAGGGTCTTCGAAGATGCGCAGGTTCTTGATCTTATCGGCAAGCGTTGCGGCGCTGCGCTCGCTATCCTCTTTGCCCACGCCCAGGAACACGCATATTCCGGCGCCGATACGACCGACGGTTTCCTCCCCTGCGCTGACGCGGGCGTCGGTGACTCTTTGAATGACGGCGCGCACGTTAAAATTAACGGCTCTTTTTTGAGGCGAGTGACATTATGCCGATGCGGAAATAGACTGTGCCATAAGGTTGGCGTGGAACACCGCGTCGGCGCCAGTAATCTGTTAACAAAGAATTGCCCGGGTCACAATAGATCGGCAAGGGGCTGGGCATGTTAATCTATTCTCGTGGATCCCCTAAGATGAAGGCGGTTTCGCTGCAGATCGTTTTGACGCAGTTCCTCGGCGCCGTGTGCGCCGCCGTCTTGGCTACGGCCGAAGTCGGTCCAGGTGCGGCGGGAAAGTCCGGGCGCGTCACAGCCGATCTCGCGGGCACGGTGAGCGTGGTCGGGAAGTATGGCCCGCCGAAGCCATTGCCGGTTTTTAAGAACCGTGATTTCTGCGGCCCGTCGGTGCCCAATGAAACTCTGCTGGTCGACGCCGCCGGCGGTTTGCGCAACGCCGTGGTGACGCTCCGTGCGCTCGATCGCAAAGCCTCGACCCAGCCCGGCATGGCGGTGCTCGATAACGTGAATTGCGCCTTTGCGCCGCATGTGCAGGTGGCGACGGTGGGCAGCGAGCTGCTGCTCAAGAACAGCGATCCGATTCTTCACGCCGTGCACGCCCGTTTGGGTAAGGAAACGTTGTTCAACGTCGGCCTGCCCACATGGCGGCGCGTCGTCAAGCGGCTCGACCGAGTCGGCGTCGTCAGGATCGACTGCGATGTTTTGCACACCTGGATGAGCGCTGCCGTCGTGGTCGTGGACACGCCCTATTTCGCCGTCAGCGATGCCGCCGGCCGATTTGCCATTGAAAATCTTCCGGCTGGGGACTACGACATGGAAGTCTGGCACGAGCGTCTAGGCTCGCGCCGTGAGCGATTGCGTTTCGGCGCCGATGGGAGCGC
>CAZILB010000077.1:0-3435 GCA_964539925.1 uncultured Syntrophobacter sp.
GCAGATTGAAGTCCATGACGTTTCCTATTGTGAAAATTCACTCACCACGAAGCACACGAAGCTCACGAAGTTTAGAGCATTTGGTGTCCGAAACCTTCGCGTCCTTCGTGCCTTGGTGGTGACCTTGAATGCCGGCACTGCGCTTAATCGCTCGCGACGATTTTGTTTGACAGCGCGCCGATCTTCGGCGACGACACTTCGACCACATCGCCAATTTTGAGAAACAGGTCCAGCGGCCGCTTGCCGTCGGGGCCGCGGCGCGACTTATCCGCCGCGGTGCCGGCCGAAGTGCCGCCGGCGATCACGTCGCCGGGCACGAAGGTGAAATCCTGCGAGAGATATTCCAGTACTTCGCCGAAGTTCCAGATCATTTCCCCGGTGTTGTAACTTTGGCGAACGACGCCGTTAACGCGAGTCTCGGCATCAACGTCTTGAGGATCCAGTTCTCCGGCGACAATGCAGGGCCCCATGGACACGGCGCCATCGAAATTTTTCTGTAAATTATAGCTGACGACCCGGTCCGCTCCGCCGCCGTCGCGGATGCTCCAATCGTGAAACAGAGTCACTCCCCACACGTAACCGCGAATGTTGGCGGCGTGAATGTTCTTGCCGCGCTTGCCGATGACGATTGCGACTTCGCCTTCGTAATCGAAGTAGGTGACGCGTTTCGGGAACGGTATGGCATCGTCGGGGCCGGGGACTTCGGCGGGGACTTTCCAGAAGCCCCACTGGCCGGCCTTCCTTGCTTCCTCGGTGATCTGCTCGATCGACACATCGGCCTTGCCCAGCCGGTTCGCCCACATGCCGGCGAGATGGGCGGCATAGTTGCCGCCGACGCAGGCGATGCGGCGTTCGGGCCAGGGAGCGTGCAGTTTCACGTCGCTCGCCTTGTGCACCACCCTGGCTTCGCCACGCTCATCAAGCGCCGCCAATTTACCGAACCGGTCTATCACCCGCTGTGCCTCCGCCAAACCGGCCGCGCCGCGTTCAATGAAACCGAGGAGCCGCGATGGCAGGCGTGCGGCCGCCAGTTCTTCCGCCTTGGCCTCGCCCTGTTCGCGCAGCAGCCGCGCCAGGCCGCGACTGAGATCGATGACTTGGTCCGAAACCAGCGCGCCCACCCGCCGCTCGGGTCCAAAAACTACGATCTTCATATTGCCCCAATAGATATTTTTGTTTGTCATGGCGTAGCACTGCCGTCGGCGCTTGGTCAAGGGACGCGAGTCGTTGCCGGTAGATGGGTTGGACAAGCGGGGCGTGATGAATCGCGCCCGTTTCGATGCAGGGACGCAGCGCCGGGGTGTGGAAAACCGGCGCGAGCTTATTTGACCCGGTATTCCGTGACTGCGTCTTCGTTAAGTTCGAGCCCAAGCCCGGGTTTCTCGGTCAAAGTGATCCAGCCGTTGACCGGTCCCGGCAGATCTTTGTAAACCAGGTTCGACGTGAGCCAGTTGTTGACATGAATCTCGGCGCGCCAGCCATTGGGCACGGCGGCGTGCAGATGAACGTCGAAATGGTCGCCGTTGCCCACCGGCAGATTGAAAGCGTGGGCCAGGCCGGCCGCCTTCATGCCCATGGTAAAGCCACCGACGGAGAGAACGTGAATGTTCAAAAAGTCGACCGCGTCTTGCTTGACCAAATCCGCCAGCTTGGAAAAATTTTCCCACTGCCCCGCGGCGATCGGAATGCTTGTCTGCTTGCGCAACTGGGCGAGCAAATGGGGGTCGTTGTGCACGATGGGCTCTTCGAACCAGGTTAAATGATACGGCTCGAAGCGCTTGCACCAGCGCACCGCCTGATCGAGCTTCATCAGGCAGTTGGCGTCGGCCATCAGCTCGATTTTATCGCCCACGGCATCTCGCACCGCCTTGAGCCGGGATTCGTCTTCGGCCGGATCGTCTTCGCGATGCTCGCCGCTGGCTCCGGAGGGATCCATGGCGCCGCGAATATTGGAACGTCCCACCTGGATTTTTAGCCGAGTCTCGCCCTTGACGACCCAGTACTTGGCCGCCTCGGCAAGCTCGTCGCGGCCATAGGCCCTGAGGCCGAAAGTGATGTAGGCGGGGATGGATTTTTGCGCGCCGCCCAAAAGCCGCCAGACGGGCGCGTTGTAGAACTTTCCCTTGATGTCCCAGAGCGCCACGTCGACGGCGCTCGCGGCGAAGTTCCATACGCCGGCGTGGGCGCGGGTGTTGAATTTCCAGAGCATCTGGTGCATCAGCCGCTCATTCTCCAAAGGGTCTTGGCCTTTCAAGAACGGCGCAAGGTCTTGCTGGATAAAGGCTGCGGTGGCCGAATGCATGAAGCCGCCGAACTGAGAGAGACCGACAATACCGTCGGCGGTTTTAATCTTGAGCAGGCGCACGGCCGCTCTCACCGGCTGCTTGAAAAGCGGCGGGGTAACGGGGATATTCTGCAGCTCGATAATTTCGATGTCGGCGATCTTCAATGTTCTGCTCCTTTCCGCAGTGGGGCAGTCATGGGGTCGTTCGGCCGGCGCCAGTCCCGTGATTGCGTTCGAAAAGCTCCTCGGTTCTGCCGCGGCATTGTAATCGGGATAGATCGGCGGCGGCAAGTATTATTTAAAAAAAACAAGGGCGTCGTCCAGTGCTTTCTTCATGCGGCTCCCCTGTCGCGGCCGGCTTCGTGCGCGCCGGCGTTGACTTCAATTGCATTTGTTAATGGATGGGCCTTTAATGCGGGATAGCTTCGCAGTTCGCGTCGCAGCGTGAAAGGCGCAGATTTCAAGGATTAGAGCAGTAAGAGGCAGAATGAAGGATAACACCGCCGAAAACAAGCCGGGCAAAGCGGTTTCCGCTCCTTTGTCGCCTCGGACGGCGACGCTGAAGCTTGCGGCGCTCTATGGCGGGCTGGGCGTGGTCTGGATTCTGCTTTCCGATCATATCCTGTCGGTTTTCGTCGTTGACGCTCAAACGCTAACACGCTATCAGACGCTAAAGGGAGTCATCTACGTGGTCGTGACCGGGGCGATCTTTTGCCTGGTGCTGCGCCATGAACTCGTAAAGCGCCAATTTGCCCAAAAGCAATTGATTGAAAGCGATGAGAAGTTTCGCCAGTTGGCCGTTAATCTCAGCAGCGTCCTCTGGATTAGCAATCCCGAAAAGAACCGAATGATTTACGTCAGCCCCGCTTACGAGCGGGTATGGGGTCGAAGCTGCGAAAGTCTGTATGCGTCGGCGAAATCGTGGCTCGACGCGATCGTGGCGGAGGATCGCGAACGCATCGCCGAGGCGATCGTGACGAAGCAGGATGCGGGTCTTTACGACGAGGAGTACCGCATTGAGCGCCCGGATGGGCGGATTCGCTGGATCCGCGACCGCGCTTTTCCCGCACGAAACGACGCGGGAAAGATCTATTGGATCGTCGGCCTGGCCGATGACATCACGGAGATGAAAAAAGCCCAGGAGGCTCTGG
>CAZILB010000077.1:3535-17390 GCA_964539925.1 uncultured Syntrophobacter sp.
ATCGTCGGCCTGGCCGATGACATCACGGAGATGAAAAAAGCCCAGGAGGCTCTGGCGACCGCGCACAAAATAAAATCGGAGTTTTTGAACGTGATGTCCCACGAACTGCGTACACCGCTCAATATCATCGCCGGTTACGTTGAATTACTCCGCGAGGGTGTCCTGGGCGGCGTTGAATCCAAGCAGGTGGAAGCGCTCGATAAGGTCACGCGCCAGTCGCGCGAGCTGCTGACTATGATCAACGGCATTCTCGACGTCACCAAAATCGAGGGCGGTGCGGTGATTTTGGATACCAAGGATGTGGACTTGGGCGAATTCCTGGAGGAGTTAAAGTCCGATTACGGAATGCCCGTGAGCAAGGCGGTCGAGCTCGTGTGGCAATGTCCGGCGCCGCTTCCGGTCATTCACACCGACGCCGTCAAGCTTCGGTCCATCGTGCACAACCTCATGAACAACGCGGTCAAATTTACCGAAGCGGGAACCATCGGTTTCTCCTGCCGGCATTCGGCCGAGCGCGGCGAAGTCGAATTCACGGTGGCGGACACGGGTATCGGTATCCCTAAAGAACAATTGCCGCAGATCTTCGACTTGTTCTGGCAGGCCGACAGCTCGGACAGGCGGGTTCACGGCGGCGTCGGCCTGGGTCTCTACATCGTCAAGAAGTTCACCGATCTGCTCGGCGGACGGATTTCCATACAAAGCGAACCGGGAAGGGGCACTCTCGTAACCGTTGCGATCCCAGACGGAATTGCCAACGGGCGGAACCTTTCGGCATGAGGTTTTTGCGGTTGTTTGAACCGGTCCCCGTTATTTTGTTTTTCGGTTGGATTCCCGTCAGACTTGACAATGGGTAAGAATATATGGCACCACTCCGCCCATGCTTCGTAAAGCCGTTGTGATCCTGCTTGCCGGATCATGGCTCTTTCTGTCGGCGATCGACACGCTGGAAGATTTCGCATTTCCAGGAGAGGTCAAGGTTCACGCCGGAAAGCGACCCGATTTTGTCGGCTTCGGGCGCACGGCCAAGGCGGTATACAACCTGGTTCAGCACGGCAGCCGGCGTATTGTCGCTGCTGACGCGAACGCTTTCGCGCCCCCGCTCTTGACGGCTTCGGTCTCCTATGATCCCGGCAAGCGGCAAGTACAGCGAAAGCCCCCCCCCATCCTGAACGACAACCTGCACAACGTCCTCATCATTTGAGTTTTTCCAAAGCGTCGTTAAACCGTCTCGCTCATTCGGCATTGACGAGAAGCCAAATTTTCCGAAGTATCAGCCCAGCGACCGGGGGTTCCACATCAAGTGCTGAAATCTGAATTCGAGACGGGGCGGGGTTCAAGACTCGGCGGCGCTGTGTCGGCGTAAATGGCGGACCCGGAGTAACCAGCGAGAAAAGCCGGAGCGAAAGGAAGAAAAACATGCTCGAAGCGGCCATAAGTGCGATTGAAAACATGTTCAGTTGTCCGTGCATTGGCGCCATTATTCCGATCCGTTTCCTCTTTTTATTTTTCGGCGTCATCATGGGGCTGGCGCTGGGAGCCATACCCGGCCTTGGCGGGCTTGTGGGTTTGGCTGTAATTCTTCCTTTCACCCACACCATGGACCCGCTGGCGGCAATGGCGATCATGATCGGCTTGATCGCGGTGACGACGACCTCGGATACAATACCTTCGGTGCTTTTTGCCGTGCCCGGGACGACAGGCTCCCAGGCGACCATCCTCGACGGCCATCCTATGGCGCGCAAGGGCGAGGCCGGCCGGGCCTTTGGCGCGGCCTATATGTCATCGATGTTGGGCGGTGTCTTCGGGGCGCTTGTCCTGGCTGTCTCCATTCCTATTCTTCGCCCGCTCGTGTTGATCCTGGGCTCGCCGGAGTTTTTCATGATGGGGATTTTAGGCATCTCCATGGTGGCGGTGTTGAGCGGGCGGAATCCGGTCAGAGGACTCATTGCCGGCACACTTGGACTCATGGTCGGGATGATCGGCGTCGATCCCCAGACCGGCGGCATGCGCTGGGTGTTCGGCTTCCTCTACTTATGGGACGGCATACCTCTGGTTCCGGTGACCCTCGGGCTTTTTGCCATCCCGGAGATCATCGATCTGGTTATCAAGGGCACTAGTATCGCGGACGTGCCGCGAGAGAAAATGAAGGGCGCGCTCGTCGGCATCCGGGATACTTTTCAGAACTGGTTTTTGGTTCTGCGCTGCAGCCTGATTGGGGTTTGGGTGGGATTTATTCCCGGCTTAGGGACTTCGGTGGTGGACTGGTTTGCTTATGGCCATGCCGTGCAGACTGAAAAGGGCGCCCGGGAGTCCTTCGGTCATGGGGATGTGCGAGGCGTGATCGCCCCCGAAAGCGCCAACAATGCCAAGGAGGGCGGGGCGCTGATTCCAACCATTGCCTTTGGCATTCCGGGAAGCGCCTCCATGGCGCTGTTCATCGCGGCGCTCATGATTCACGGTATCTCTCCCGGCCCCGATATGATCGCCAAACAGCTCGATCTCACCTACACGATGATTTGGAGCCTCGCCCTGGCTAATATTATGGGGACAGGCATTTGCCTGGGTCTCACCCCCTTGCTTGCAGCGGTGGCGCGTGCGCGCATCCATATCATTGCCCCCCTCGTCATTATCGTGGTTTTTCTGGCGGCGTTTCAAGCCAGCGGCAGCACGGGCGATCTCATCGCGCTATTGTCCTTTTCCGTATTCGGATGGTTGATGAAGCGCTTTGGTTGGCCCAGGCCGCCGCTCGTGTTGGGGCTGGTCTTGAGCAAAATTATTGAGAACTATCTTTTCATCTCGATCGGGGCTTATGGTTTTGCCTGGACGTATCGGCCGATCGTACTGCTGATCGCCGGCTTGACAATTTTTAGCGTTATCTTCGGAGTGCGCCAGACAAAGCAGGCCGGGACGGGAATTCCGCTCGCGGCGGGAGGCAGCAATGAAAATGAAGAAAATTGACATTTCCGGGAGCCTTGTCTTCGCGCTTTTTGTCTCTCTGATCGTCGTCATGTCTCTGGTGACGTCGCGGGAGTGGTCCTTTGCCACCCGGTTGTTTCCCTGGGCCATGGGGATACCGGCTCTGATCCTTTGTGCCATCCAGCTTTATCTAGAAGTCCGAAGGTCGTCGCGTGGGGCGGCCGCCGCCGACGATAACAGCGGCGTCATGGACTTGACGGTTGACCGGGAAGTTCCGCTGGCTCTGGTGGTGCGCCGTGGCGGAAACATGTTTGCGTGGATTTTCGGTTTGTTCGCGTCCATCCTGTTGATCGGCTTCGTGATCACCGCGCCGCTGTTTATCTGGCTATATCTGACCTTTCAAGCGCGGGAAAAATGGTGGGTTTCGGTGCTCTGGACCGTTATCATCGTCGTCTTTCTGCTCGGTTTGTTTCACTATATTTTGCGCGTTCCCTGGCCGCACGGTATTATTGAGCTGCCCCAGGAAAAACTGCTGGAATGGATCGGTTAACCGCTGGCGAAGGGGGATCGGGCGGGTTAGGAAAACGGCGCTGCCGCTGATCTAAATAGAGGGGGAGCGGCGCCAGGTTTGACGGCGTTTCGAATCACGCCGCAGGCGCGATCTCCTCCTTGAATATCTGAACTCGTTTAATCGATTTCGGATCGGCCTCGTGGACGACCAATCGGCAGCGGCCGATTTGCAGGCTCTCGCCCGTGGCCGGAATGCGACCAAGGTGCTCCTGAATCAGTCCGCTCACGGTCTTCGCGTCATTGCCCAAATCGACTTTAAAAAACTCGTTGACCCGGCGCACCTCGGTGCGTCCATCTACCAAAATCTGATTCTTGCCGATGCGCTTGATCAGCTCTTCGGTAATGTCGGTTTCGTCCATGATTTCGCCGACGACTTCCTCCAGCAGATCCTCCAGTGTCACCAGACCTATCACCTCGCCAAATTCATTGACGACGATCGCCATATGGCGCTTTTCCTGCTGAAACTGCTTCATGAGCTCGTCGGCCGGCTTGCCGGACGGGACAAATAGCGGCGGGTTGGCGATGTCGGCGAGCCTCGCCGCGCCTTCGTCCTCCGCCAGCTTCTTGAGGGCGCTGGTTTTGTACAGGACGCCGATAATGTTGTCGGGGCTGCGATCGAAGACCGGGATGCGCGAGTGGATGGAGTTGAACAATTCCTTCTTGGCGGCTTCGATGGTGAGATTGCCGTCCAGGGCGAACATGTAGGTGCGAGGCGTCATCGTGTCTTCGGCGGTGATGTCGTTTAGCAGAAAGACGTTCTTGATCATCTGGACTTCGTCGGTCTCGAGCACGCCGGTTTTCTCGCTTTCATCGAGCACCATTTTAAGCTCCTCCTCGGTGGCGAACGGCACGGATAGTCCGCGCCCCCCGGTAAGCTTAACAATCAAAGGTTCGAGTGCGAAAAGAATCGGTGTGAGCAGCTTTTCGAGCCCGTAGATCGGATAGGCGACCCACACGGTGACCGCCAGAGCATGTTTGGTCGCCAGCGTTTTGGGTACGATCTCGCCGAATATGAGGATGATAAGGGTTAAAAGCGCGGTGACGATCGCCACCGCATGAGACCCGAAGAGGCGCAAGGCAATGAGAGTGGCAAGAGACGCGGCTGCGATATTTGCCAGATTGTTGCCGATCAGAATGGTGGAGAGAAGGCGCTGCGGATTGGAGCGAAGATAGTGAGCCATTTTCGCTTTCCCATCACCGGACTCGGCCATGGCGCGAAGCTTCAGCTCGCTGACTGAAAAAAAGGCGATCTCGATCCCCGAAAAGAACGCGGAGAAAAGTATGCAGGCGAGAACGGCGACCAGATCCATCGGTCAAATCATCGACAGCGATGGGATCGTGCCGCTATGCAAGTCGCCCCGGAGTTACCTTCGGCCGGAATTAGCCACCGATTACGTCCGGAGGAAGCAGTTGCTCCGATGGCTTGACAAGAATTTGAATTAGAAGAGAAAAAAGGCGCCATCCTGTCCGGGGATGGTTCCGGGTCACTGTCATCCATTGTTTGACAACTTATCACCGACACGGTTTTTCAGCAATAAGCAAATGGGTTGGCGCCGCGCTGCGGATCGAGGGTTCCATTTAGATCAGATTTCAGGGGTTTCAGCCTTTTGTGCGTTGACAAGGCAGGGCGATACCGGGTATTTCAAAAAAGACCACGGGAGCAGGGTGAACGTTCTGGGCGGAGGAAGTTGGAAGCGAAGTTCGATTTTTTTGCCAGGAGGATGCCAATCGTGACGATGTTAGGCACGGACATGAAAGTTGCCGAGACTCCGAAAGAGGGCCTCAAGGATTTTATTCTAGCGGATCCTTATGCCGAATGGCTTAAAAGTGAAGGCGTGAAAGTCTATGAGGACTTTTACTTCCCCAGCTTGGCGAAACTCGATCTCGGGCCCTGGGAGCGCAAGGGGGGCAGGGGCGCGGTGATCCACATCAAAAACAACCATCTGCCCAACGATTGTCACGTCGTCGAGATCGAGCCCGGAGGCAAGTCCGAGCCGGAGCATCATATGTACGAGCTCACGATCTACGTGGTCTGCGGGCGCGGCGCGACGTCGGTCTGGCACGATGAAAAAAAGAAGGCGAGCTTCGAATGGCAGGCGGGCAGCCTGTTTTCCATTCCGCTCAACGCCTGGTATCAAAATTTCAACGGCAGCGGCCAGGAGCCGGCGCGCTACATCGCGGTAACCAACGCGCCGCCGATGATGCGGCTATACCGCGACAACCGTTATATCTTCAACACTCCGTACATGTTTACCTCGCGCTTCGGCGGCGAGGACGATTACTTTAGCGGCAAGGGCAAGCTCTACACCCGGCGGGTGTGGGAGTCCAACTTTATCGCCAACGCGCCGGACATGCTGCTTTACGGCTGGAAGGAGCGCGGCGCCGGCGGCATCAACGCCATGCTGGAAATGGCCAACAACAACACCAAGAGCCACATTTCCGAGTTTCCCATCGGCACCTACAAAAAAGCCCATCGCCACGGACCGGGCGCCCACCTGGTTCTGCTTAGCGGCACCGCCGGCTATTCTCTGATCTGGACCAAGGAAGACCGTTCCGACATGATCAAATGCGACTGGCAGCTCGGCTCCATGGTCACCGTGCCGAGCGATAACTGCTTTCACCAGCACTTCAACTCCGGCACCACAAGAGCGCGCTATCTCGCGCTCAGGCCGGGCGACATGGGGCTTTACAAAAAGGGCCGAGGCGGCGGCGGCGAGAACGCCGACCGAAATATTAAAGAAGGGGGCTGGCAGATCGAGTACGAGGACGAAGACCGCGAAATCCACCAGATCTTTGAAAAGGACCTTAACGCCAATGGGGCCCCATGCAGGATGAAAGCCTTCATTCCCTGGTGTACCGGGGAGGTCGGACCGACGAGCGAGCGGGATACCTGACGGATGGCGGCCGTCGCGGCCTTGGCATGCGCGGGGCGCGGGATCGAGTCCACGCCGCACCTGGAAAGCCGTCAAGCGACGGTCATAGTTCTCCGGTTTCTTCGCCGGCCGGATCGCCGGCGTGCGGAGCGGGTGGTTTTTGGGTAGGGGCGAGCGCGGCGACCAGGGCTGCCAGCGCGGCGACCGTGGAGAGATCGATCAGGCTGCGAACGGGAAGATCGATGCGGAAAGCAGCATTGATCCGGCCGACGATCCGGCTCGCCAAAAGCGAATGGCCGCCGAGCTCGAAAAAATCGTCGTGAATCCCGACAGGGTCGACACCGAGAACCTCGGCCCAGATGGCCGCGAGCCGCTGCTCGACCGCAGTGCGGGGAGCGACATACGGCGTGCTGGGGTTCCGCTTGAGTTCGTCTGGATTGGGCAAGACTCTCCGGTCGAGCTTCCCGTTCGGCGTCAAGGGCATGGTATCCAGCGCGATATATACCGAAGGGATCATGTAATCCGGAAGCCTTTCTTTCAAGAACAAGCGCAGATCGCCCGCTAAAGGGGCCGGGTTCGTGACCGGGACATAGTATGCTATCAGCCGAGTGTCTCTTTCCCGGTTTTCCCGCGCCACCACGGCGGCCTCCTCCACCAAGGGATGATCGACCAGAGTCCGTTCCACTTCGGCGGTCTCGACTCTGAACCCATGAACTTTGACCCGGAAGTCTTTTCTGCCGATATGCACGAGACAGCCTTCCAGCGACATCCGGCCGATGTCGCCCGTCAAATATATCCGTTCGCCGCCGCTGTGCGGATCTTTCAGGAACTTCTCCGTCGTTAGGTCAGGCCGGCGCCAGTAGCCTTCGGCCAGGTAACGGCTTCTTACGGCGACCTCTCCGATTTGATCGTAGCCGACCTGTCGGCCGTCGTCGTCTATGAGGAGGATCTCCTTGTCCGGCATGGGGAAGCCGACGGGCACCGGGCTGGAAACCCGGGAATTGTGGTCCATGAAAAAATAAGAGATAAAACCAACCTCGTTGCCTCCCAACAGGTGAACCAGGGCACAGGCGGGCGGGCAATGTTTCTTGTAAAGCTCCAGATCGTTGGAAATCATCGGGGCGGCGGAAAGACTGACGACCCGTAGGTGTGCCAGAGTTTCTCCATCCGCCAGCGTTGCCGCCATTTGCCGAAACAGCGGAGGAATTGAATGGTAAACGGTAATTTGCTCGCGTATCAGCCAATCCGCCATCGGCCGGCCGGCTCCCGACTTTGCGCCAAAAGGATAGAGCGCCGCCCCGGTCAAGATGGATGCGAACAGGTGGTTCATCCCGGAACTTACACTGTACGAATGCACGAAGCTCATTCGGTCGTCGGCGCATAGATGATAGGTGTTGGTCAGTGCCTTCACCCGATGCAAGATGCCGATGTGGGTCTGCACTGCCCCTTTGGGCTGTCCCGTGGAACCGGAGGTGTACACAATATTGGCTCTGGCCTCAGGCGAAAGAGGCAGGCTCAAATCGGCGTCGTCCGGACCGTTTCCGACGGCGTCGAGATCCACTACGGCGGCGCGGCCCTCGACCAGCTCGTTCGCCAGAGGCAGTTGCCGCCGGTTGGTGATGACCAGCCGGGTTTCGGAGTCGCGGGCCATGAAGGCGATCCGTTCGGGGGGAAATGAGGGATCCACGGGGACGTAGAACTTGCCGGCTTTCAGCGCTGCTAAAATCGCCATAACGGCTTGCGCCGCATCGTCGAGCAGCACCAGAACCGGTTCTTGACTTTCTCCCTGGCTGTTTAGAATGGCGCGGGCTGTCCGGTTCGCTGCCCTGTTGAGGGCAGCGTATGACATCGAGCATCGTTCCGATTGGATCGCGATCCGATTGGCATGACGAGCGGCGATGCGCTCGAAGCGCTTGGGGATCGACTGCTCGAGTTCCTCCTTCTTGAACTCGACGAATGAGTCTGCCGGATGAAAGCACTTTGCCCGGATGGCTTGCTGATCGGGCGGGAGCTTTGCGTCGAATTCCAAGCTTTCGCTCACGGATAAAGATAAGAGGTTAGCGGCGATCTCTTCAAGGTCGCGACCAGGACTCTTTTGCTTATAACGCAGGTTTCAGAGGATCACAAACCATGATCGAGTCCCGCTGCAATGAGCCGAAGCAAATAAGCGCGTGGAGCGGAGCGGACGCCCGGTCACCGCCCGCTGTCGAAATAAGTTTTTGCCAATTCGGCGAGCCGATCCTGGTTGGCAATATTTAAAATCTCCTTCAGGAATCCTTCCTTCGCGAGAAAAAAAGCGACCGAGTGCGTCTTGCACGGATAGGGAAGACTTACGACACCGGGCCTGTCGACGATGCGATCGGCCCCTTGGACGTCGCGCTTGGCGTCGCTACAGTGATGGACGTAATAAACCGTTTTGCCGTTGTGCACTTTGAGAAGCTCGGCGAGGTCAAAAAACTCCCGCCTGGCCGTTCGCGACATCAGGAGCTTCCAACGAGGCAGCCGATAACGGCCGGCCCACAGCGTCCTGATGCAACTGCGCAGGCTTACGTCTAGAAAAGTGTCGGGTGCGAAGGCATGGACATAGTCGGCGCCGATGTGATGACCTGCGACGATCGCCGCATAACCGCCCGCGGAAGTGCCCACGCAGATGATTTTTTGCGGTTTCAGCTCGGCGATCTGGGATTTCAGGCAGGCGATCAGGCTGGGATAATCATTGTGTTCTTGATCGATGCCGTGATGATACCAGATCCGCTGTTTATCGCGCAGAAGAATGCGGCTGTATCCCGTCGCCTGGGTGACCTCGAAAAATTCATAAACCCGCAAGGAGAGCCTATGAACGAAGCCGGTAAATGCGATGATCACCACCGAGTTGTCACGCCCCCGCTCGATGAGAAGGGGGCTTTCGGCGGCGCGCAGTTCGTCGATGGTCTTCGCTCGGATAGCGCGGGTCCGAAGCCGGTTGAACATTTTATGAAGTTGACCTCGCTGCATGGTTATGTGCTTTGTTCAAGTAAGTCCTCAGTTGACGCGCCAGATGGGGGACGGAGGCATCGCCCATAAGGTTCCGGCGATCGCCGGGCACCGAGTGCGATTCCAACGGTCCTTTGAGAAGTGCGCGCCAACGGTCCGATCGATGATCGGGACTTTTTTCAGGTTTAAAGAATACCGCCGGACCATGGTACGGTTTCGGGGAGTATTTCTGAAGTATCCTGCGGTAAGCCCGGTCGTAGACGGCCTCGTCAAGCCGGTATGATCGCGACCCGGAAGTCGACTCCATGCCCAAGACACGACGGGTCCTGCGGGCGATCGCCTCGACCGCTTCCATGGGCCTCTCCCAAACGTTCTTCAACACCCGACTCGCTACGGCCGATTCACCCATCCGGCCGTCGGGATTCACGGGGTCGAAGAAGGCCAGGAGCGCGACCTCGGCGCCGCTTTGACGCAGCTGCCGAGCCATCTCAAAGGCGATGACCGCGCCGAATGCGTGGCCGCCCAGATAGTAAGGGCCCCCCGCCTGAATTCTACGCAGCTCTTCGATGTAATGATCCGCAAGTTCTTCCACCCGAGCGCGGCGGATCTTCCTCGGGTCAAGCTTTTGGGTCAAGCCGTAGAACGGTTGATCGGGACCCAGATGGCGCGCCAGGGAAACGTGGGCGTCATCCCCATGAACGCAGAAAAAAGGAATCCTGCGGCCCGCCGTCTGGACGGCGATGATCGACGAAGGCGTCGCGTCGCCGAGACGGGACAGGGCCTTTGCCATATGGGCGATAGTCGGCGCCTGGAAGGGCATGGCGACCGGGATGTTTTTGCGAAATTTTCGTTCGACTTCCGCAGCCAGGCGCACGGCAAGGATGGAATGGCCGCCGAGGTCGAAGAAATTGTCGTGAATTCCCACGCGTTCGAGGTTGAGAATCTCCTCCCAGATTTCCGCCAGGAGTCTCTCGGCCGGGTTTCGCGGAGCGGCATACTCATATTGCAATTGCGGTCTTCTCTGGTCCAGTTGCGGCAGCTGGTCCCGAGCGACCTTGCCGTTCGGTGTGAGGGGGAGTTGATTGAGGAAAACAAACGCCGACGGCACCATGTAATCCGGCAGCATTTGACCAAGAATTGCGCGAAGGTCGCTGGTCGTCGGCGCCGGCTCGCGTTTGGGCACCACGTAGGCGATCAGCCGTTTGTCTCCGGCGGCATCTTCGAGCGCGGCGACCACGGCCTCGCGCACCGCCGGATGCCGAGCCACTGCGGACTCGACCTCTCCGAGCTCGATGCGGAAGCCTCGAATGCTCGTCTGGTTTTCCGCCCGCCCGGCGAATTCCACTTCGCCGTCGGGCAGGAAGCGTCCCTGCTCGCCGGTGCAAAAAATCCGATCTCGGGGGTCTCCGGTGAACGGATTGGTGATAAAACGTTCGGCGGTCAACACCGGGTCGCCGAGATAGCCGCGCGCCAGATGGGGGCTGCGCACCCAGATCTCGCCCAGCTCCCCGACTCCGGCAACCTGATGGCGGCCGTTCAGCACCAGCAATTGAACGCCTTGGACGCCGCGACCCAAGGACGGAGTGTCTTTCGCGCGGCCGTCTGTGTCCTGAGACACGATCTTGTAGCCGCTTGCCCGCTGCGATTCGGAGGAAGCATAGAAGTTGATGATTTTGGCCGCCGGCATCCATTTTCGAATCCTTTCGATATCGCGCATTTTCAGCAAATCCCCGGCGAAAAAGACCCGCCGCACGGTTGCTATGCTTTGCCGGGTGCTTTCGTCGAGCACCTGGGCCATGGCCGGGGTCAGATGGGCGACGGTGATCGCGTTATCCGCGAGCCAGGAGTCGAGCTTGCCGGCGGCGCCGAGATCGCCGGGTCCGGGAATATAAAGCGTCGCGCCGAGGGACAAGGCGGTGAAAATCTCCCGCTGCAGAATATTGCTCGACACGCCGGCCAAGGCGGAGAACCGGTCTCGATCTGAAATTTCGAAAGTTTGGCTGACCCAGGGGAGGAAATGGGTAAGCGGGCCATGGCGCCCCAAGACCCCTTTGGGTTTTCCGGTGGAGCCGGAGGTGAAAATGACGCAAACAAGATCGTCCGCGGCCACGGGCGATTTCAGATCCTTCTGCCAATCTTCCTGGAAAAGGCCGCAGGTTCCGGCCGCTGCCTGCGGTGGGAGGTGGATGCGGCAATCTTCGGATATGCCGGAAAAAACCGCTTCCACTTCCTCCGGCTTCAGATCGCCATGAGGCAAAGCGATCAGCGCCATGGGGCGAACCGCCTCAAGATATTCCTTCACTCGCGGCAACGGGTGCGATGGATCGACGATGAAGAACGCGGCACCGGCTTTGAGCACGCCCATGAGCGCCCAAACCAGGGCGGCGCTGCGATCGCCGTAGATCGCCACGACGTTTTCGCGCCCGACTCCTTTTGCGCGAAGCGAGTGCGCGAGCTGGTTGCTGCGCCGATCGAGCTCGCCGTAGGTCCATTGCTCGCGCCAATCGGCCACCGCGACGGCATCGGGCTGCCTCTTCGCATGTTGGGAGAAGAGCGTGTGCGCGGGGCCGATCCAATCGCTGTCGAGAGGCGCCACGGGATCCGGTAACACCTTGCGGGCGGTGTCGGTCAACAGGGAGTATTCATCGATTCCTCGGTCGGGATCCTCGACGGCTTGTTGCAGCAAATATTTATACTGCTCCAACATCTCGGCGATCCGAGTACGGGAAAACAGCTCGATGGCATAGTCGATGCGAATTTCCATCCCTTCTGCGGTCTCGGGGGCGCGGATGACAATCTCGTAACGGGCGGTGTCCTCGGGCCGGTCGATGAAATCGACGGTGTGGCCGCTCACGTCGAGGCGGGCGAGCGGCAGGTCAACGATATCGAACAACACCTGAAAGAGGGGGTTGCGGTTGGCGCCGCGCCCCGGATTGAAAGCCTCGATCAGCTTTTGATACGGCATGTCCTGATGATGATATGCTTCCAGGCAGACCTCCCGTACTCGTCTCAAAAGCTCCCGGAAGCTCGGGTTTCCCCCGAGCCCTGAGCGCAGCGGAAGTCCATTGATAAACATGCCGACCAAATTTTCCAGCTCGGGTCGAGTCCTTCCGGCCAGCGCCGAGCCGACCACGATGTCGTCGCTTGCGGTGTAGCGTCTGAGCAGCACCTTGAAAGCGGCGACCAGCAGCATGAAAGTGGTCGCTCGTTCCTGCCTGCAGAACTCGTGAATACCGCGGGTAACATCCCTTCCCAATAGAATGCTCCGGGTTGCTCCCCGATAGGCGCGCTGGTCCGGACGGCGGTAGTCAGCGGGTATTTCTTGGATCGCGAAACCCTCGAGTTTCTTCATCCAGTAGGGTAGAGCCGACGGCAGTGTTTTGTTCCCTTCGTGGCGTATCCACGCGGCATAATCGGAATAGCGGATGGGAAGCACGTCCAGTGCCGGGGGCCTGCCTTGCGCATACGCACCGTAGAGCTCTAGGAGGTCGCGGTAAAAAACTCGATTTGACCAGGAATCGGTGATGATATGATGAACTGTATAGAGAAAGAGATGCTCGGATTCGCTCAGTCGCAGCAGGCGAGTTCTGAATAGCGGCGCCGTCGAAAGATCGAAGGGGCGTTTCTCTTCTTCGGCGGCGATCCGGCGGACTTGTGCGTCGTTGTCGTTGGAGGAATCCAGCGGAGAAAGCTGCAGCTCGATGGTGAGCTCGGACGCCACCGTGCGCACCACCTTGCCATCGATTAAGCGATAGGATGTTCTCAGGGTCTCATGCCTTGAAATCAACTCATTGAGGCTTCGCTCCAGCGAGGCGGCATCGAGCACTCCGCGAATGCGTACCCCCGATTGCATGTTCCATGCAGAGGAGCCGGGGCTGATCTGTTCCAGCAGCCACAGGCCCTCCTCGGCAAAAGAAAGCGGCAACATGCCGTCCGCGGGTGCGGCAGGTATTGGCTCCGGGGTCACGGCTGCGGCCTTCAAGAATAAAATGATTTCAGCTTTTCGCTCGACCAATTCCGACTTGAGGGCTTCCGTCAGCGCTCCCTGAGGAGCGCGGTAGAGAAGCTTCTCGCCGGCTGTCCATATAGCGATGCGGTTTTCGTGGAGGGTGGCGAGCAATTGAGCGACGGTCATAGTTCTCCGGTCTCTTCACCCCCCGGATCGCTTGCATGCGGTGCGGATGGTTTTTTCGGCTGGGTTAAAACCTCGATGAGGGTCGCCAGCGCGGCGCCGGTCCAAAATTGCTCGAGCGATGCGGGTTGCCAGCGAATTTAGCTTGGCGTAGCTAAGCCGCCATTTCTCCGACTTCACGGCGATACGGTCTGGACCTTCGGAGACCCGCCGCTCGAATCGGGAGGGGATCGACTGCTCGACTTCCTCCTTCTTGAACTCGACAAAGAAGCCTGCCGGGTGAAAGCCTTCATTCCCTGGTGTACCGGGAAGGTCGGACCGACGAGCGAGCGGGACACCTAAGAGACCGAGCTCGAGGAGACCCGGGGAAGGCAAATCCGGCCTCACCCCG
>CAZILB010000078.1:0-15539 GCA_964539925.1 uncultured Syntrophobacter sp.
TGGTACGTCTGGGCAAAAGGGATGAGGCGATTCACCATTTCGAAGAAGCCGTCCGTATTGTAAGGTCACGCCCGGCAGTACAGCCGCTGCCTTGAGCCGCTTGGCGGTACTCGGGATTAATCGGTTCTGAAAAGGTCCGGCGATGAAACCGGCGCCGCGCGAAAAACATGTTCCATTCTTTGTAATCGACCAACCCGAATCCCATGGCGCCAGAAATTCAACTTTCAGTCATTGTTCCGGTTTATAACGAAGCTGAGAGACTGCCGAAGACGCTGCAAAGATTGCATGCGTACCTTGCCGCGGGCCGTCTGACATATGAGATTGTCGTCGTGCTGGACGGGCCGACGGATGCGACGGCCGAAGTCTTGCGGCGGATGTCATGCGAGATAGCTCATCTCAAGATCATCGACCGAGCTGAAAACCGCGGCAAGGGCTACACCGTTAAGCAAGGCATGCTGCGGGCGGCGGGTGAAATCCGGCTGTTTACCGATGCGGACAACTCCACCGACATCAGGCACTTCGATCAAATGATGCCGCTGTTCGACCAGGGCTGCGACCTGGTGATCGCGTCGCGCAACCCGAAGGATGCGCCCGAGGCCGAGCAAGCGGTGCCCCAGGCCGCATTCAAGCGAGTGATCGGCCAGCTCGGCAACCGCATTGTACAGTCGCTGGCAGTGCCCGGTATCTGGGATACCCAGTGCGGCTTTAAGGCCTTTCGCGCCGAGGCGGCGGAGCGGATTTTTACCCAAACGAGGGTGGATCGCTGGGGTTTCGATATCGAAGTCTTGGCTCTGGCGCAGGCGCTGAATTACCAGATCGGCATCATTCCGGCGCGCTGGGTCAACGACGAGCGCAGCCATGTCCGCTTAACGGACTACTTCCGCGTGCTCGCCGACACCGTGCAAGTGCGGCGCAATCTGCGCAAGGGTCAATATCGGGTTTGAACCGCCACGGGCGTTTTGGCTTAGCCCTGCGTTCGAGCCTGCGGCGCGAGGAAGTGCAGCCTGCCTCGCCCCTGGGCCAAGCGCTGCTCCGCTTCTGCGATCCGCTGTCGGGTGCCGAGATCCTGCCAGAAGCCGTCGAAATAAAAGCCATAGAGCGCCTCGCCGGCGAGCAGCATACGCGGGTAGGTTTCCTTGGTGGTGCTGAACTTTCGCGCGCGGTCGATTGCGCCCATATAGTCGAAAACCTTGGGTTCTAAAATTTGCACGCCGGTGAACATCAGTTTGCGCGCAGAGGCCGGCGGTTGGACGGGCGAGCGGCTGTTAAGAAAACGGCAAATCCGCCCGCCATCGTCGATCTCGATGGAGCCGTACTCGTCGGCCCGTTCGTCGGGCCGCAGGACCAGGGTGGCCGCGGCGCCGGCGATTCTGTGAAACTCGATGACCGCCGCCAAATCGAGATCGATCAACGCGTCGGTGTTGATCACAATAAAAGTCTCCTGGACGAGAAACGGTTTGGCTTTG
Organism: uncultured Syntrophobacter sp.; assembly: GCA_964539925.1. Taxonomy (GTDB): domain Bacteria; phylum Desulfobacterota; class Binatia; order UBA9968; family UBA9968; genus DP-20. The sequence goes on from CAZILB010000078.1 coordinate 1,467, forward strand.
AGCAACCCTCCGCCGGTGTCCAACAGTTCCTGCTCTTCGGAATAACGAATCTCGAGGCCGAATTCTCTGCCGTCCCCGAGGTGGCGCCGAATCTCGCCGCCGAAGTGGTGCAGGTTGATGATCACGTCGCGGATGCCGTGATAATGGAGCAGCAGCAGGGCGTACTCGATCATCGGCCGGCCCGCCACCGGCACCAGCGCCTTGGGTTTATGGTTCGTCAGCGGCCGCAAACGGATGCCCTGGCCCGCCGCCAATACCATGGCCTTCACAGCATCGCCTCAAAATGTTCCTCGAGCAGGGGCAAAATCTTTATTCCTTGTGCCGTGCCGGCCAGATTTCTTTTTAGCCGGCGCACGGTGGGTGGAATAAACTTGCGATAACCGGGCTTGCCTTTGACGAGGTCGAGATAGTAAAAGCGGCCGATGACTTTTAGATCCCGCTGGATCGCCGACAGGCGGTAAACTTGCCAAAACTCATCGGCGTCCATGGCGCGTTTTTCCAAGTCGTTTCGCCGCTCGAGGTAATAACGCACCAGCTGCTCTTCGAGGCGCGGCTGGATGACGCTGTCGGTCACGCGGTCGTTGAGCAGCGAGGCGAGGTCGTATTGCGGCGGCGCCAGCAGAGCGTCTTGAAAATCAATGACGCAAACGGTTTCGTTATGCACCAGCAGATTCCAGCTATGGTAATCGCGGTGGTTCAAGCAGGCCGCTTGGCGGTCGAGCAACTCGGCGATCCCGCGAAATCTCTTTCGCAACCGTTCCATGCCGCTCACCGGCGCTTTTGCGCCCGGACGCTTGACCAACCCCCATTCGATGAAGTGTTCAAACTCCCAGAGATAGAGCTTCAGGTCAAAGCGCTGTTGAAAAGCGATGCAGGCCTGGTCGCGCGCGCGCGTGCCGCGCACTTGCAGGGTGAGCAGCTCGTCAATCGCCTTACGGTACCACGAGAGGGTTTGCGCTTCGCCGAGCCCCTGCACCCGGTCCCACAGCGCCGTATCGCCCAGGTCTTCGAGCAAAAGGATGCCGTCGTTCGGCCAGCGGCCGTAGAGTTTGGGTACCCGCACGCCGATGCCTTCAAGGAAACGATGCACATTGAGAAACGGCAACTCTGCCGGCCCGCTCTTGAATATCGCCAACTCTTCGCTGGAAAGCGGCAGCGCGCTGGCGTCGGGTAACTCCATGACGATCAGCGACTGCGGGACGCCCGGTCCGTTTACACGCACGCGGTGGTAACGCCGGCTCGAGGCATCGCCGGCGAGCGGGACAAGCGCGATAAGATCGGCTTTCGCGCCAAAAGAAATTTGCACCTTATCCAGGATCAACCGCGAGAACGGGTCGGTCACTTTGGGCCTTGATCGGTCGTCCGGAGAGCTTTGCCGCATTCGTAAAGATTGTGGTTGGCTGAAGTTTTGCGACGACCGCCGCCCGTTAAACTTCTCACGAGCCGCCGAAGCCGATGGTCACTTTGCCGGCTTCGAGGATGACGGGAACCTGGCGCCGGCCATTGGCCAGCTTCAACATCTGCGCCAGGCCTTGGTCATCTTCCAAGACATTGATGTAGTCGAAGGGGATCTTGCGGCGGGTGTACGCCTCCCGGGCGCTCCAGGTGTAGGGTCAGAGCTCTTTGCCGAAGATCGTTACTTTGTCGTTCATAACCGTAGCGCGGCCGTTTTCGGTAAAATAAAAATAGGCGCAAGGGCGCCAAATTGCAAGTAACTCTTGGCCTATGGTACTTTCGTTAAAATTTCCCGCCGCCGCTGGCTTTACGGAGTGTTGTCTGTGTCGATCCGCGTTGCTATCGCCCAAATCAATCCCAAACTCGGGGACCTGGGGGCCAATCTGGCGCTCTATGAAGAGAACCTTCGCCAGGGGCTCGAACAGAGGGCCGAACTGCTGCTTTTTCCCGAGCTCAGCCTGACCGGGTATTATCTCCGCGACAGCGTTCCCAATGTCGCCTTGACCGCCGACTCGGCCGAGATGAAGCGGCTCGCCGAGCTTAGCCGCAAGTTGCCCTTTGTCGCCGGGCTGGTGGAAGAAAGCCCGGACCACCGTTTTTACAACGCCGCCGTCTATTTTGAGGACGGCGCGGTGCGCCATGTGCATCGCAAGGTTTATCTGCCGACCTACGGCATGTTCGACGAGCAGCGCTATTTTGCCGGCGGCGATCGGGTGCGCGCCTTCGATTCCAAGTTTGGCCGCCTGGCGCTGCTGATCTGCGAGGATCTCTGGCATCCTTCGACGATCTATCTGGCTGCCCTGGACGGCGCTCTCGCCATTCTATGTCCTTCGGCGAGCCCGCTGCGCGGCATCGTCGATGAACAAGCCCAGGACGACAACGCGCGCTACTGGGAGATGATCAATCGGGCCTATACCGAAACGTTCAGCCTTTTTATGATCTACGGCAACCGCTGCGGCTTCGAAGACGGCGTCGGCTTCTGGGGCGGTTCGGAGATCGTCGATCCCTTCGGTCAACGGATCGTCAAGGGCAAATACTACGACGAGGACTTTCTCGTCGGCGAGGTGGCCTTCGAGTCGGTGCGGCGCAAGCGCACCATGTCGCCGCTATTGCGCGACGAAGACATCGACCTGACGATTAACGAGCTCATGCGGATTCGCGGCCGGCCGGCGGCGGCAAACGCCGGACAACCGTTCAAGGGTTCGAAAGTTCAAAAGTTCAAGGCCTCCAAGACCCGAAGGCGTTAGGCCCAAAAGCTGGGCCGGGTGCCGCCATGATTCATATTCCCACGAACACGCCGCTGCTCAGGCGGATTTTAGTCGGCTTCATTCGCAACGAGGTGCGCAAGACCGGCCTCGGGCGTATTGTCGTCGGCCTGTCCGGCGGCGTGGATTCGGCGTTGAGCGCCATGCTTGCAGCGGAGGCGCTGGGCGTGGAAAATGTCCTCGCGGTGTTGATGCCCTACAAAGGCTCCAATCCCGAAAGCCGCTCGCACGCCGAAATGGTGGTGCAAAAGTGCGGCATCGACTCCCTGCTCGTCGATATCACGGCGCAGATCGACGTCTATTTCGAGCGTTTTCCCGATGCCGACGCGCGCCGGCGCGGCAACAAGATGGCGCGCGAGCGCATGACGATTCTCTACGACCATTCGGCGCGCTGGCAAGCGCTGGTGATCGGCACCAGCAACAAAACCGAGCTGTTGCTCGGCTACGGCACGTTGCACGGCGATATGGCGTCGGCGATCAACCCTCTCGGCGATCTGTACAAGACGCAGGTGTGGACGCTGGCGGAAGCGGTCGGCGTGCCTGCCGTCATCGTCGGCAAGGAGCCGTCGGCGGATCTTTGGCAGGGCCAAACCGACGAGGGCGAATTTGGCTTTACCTACCGCCACGTGGATCAATTGCTTTATCTCATGGTCGACCAACGCTACACCAGACCGGAGCTGATCGCCGCCGGATTCGACGAGCATTTTATCGACAACATCGCGCGGATGATCATGAACTCGCAATTCAAACGACGCCTGCCGGTGATCGCCAAGGTCTCCCAGCGCACCATCGACCGTGATTTTCGCTACTCGCGGGATTGGGGAAAATAAGCGGTGAGGAGTGAAAAGTGAGGAGTGAGGCGTGCGATCCGGTGGCCCGCTGCTCACGGCTCACTTTTTTACGGCTCAGCGGTGGGGGGCGGTGATGACGGGGACGCTCTACGTCGTCGCCACGCCCATCGGCAACCTCGAAGACATCACCCTCAGGGCGCTGCGCATCCTCAAAGAAGTCGATTTAATCGCCGCCGAAGACACCCGCCACACGCGCACGCTGCTCAGCCATTACGGCATCAAGACACCGCTTACCAGTTATCACGAGCACAACGAGCGCGGCAAAGCGGCATCGTTGGTCGAGCGGCTCGTCCGAGGTGAAGATATCGCTCTGGTCTCCGACGCCGGCACGCCGGCGATTTCCGACCCCGGTTATCGTCTCGTGGTCGAGGCGGTTCGGAGCTCGATTTCAGTTGTTCCCGTTCCCGGCGCCTCGGCGCTCGCGGCGGTGCTCAGCGCGAGCGGCTTGCCCACCGACCGCTTTGCCTTCGAGGGTTTCCTGCCCGCCGGCAAACGGGAAAGGGAATCCAAGCTCGAAGCGCTCAAGCAGGAAACCCGGACTTTGATCTTTTACGAAGCGCCGCACCGCTTGAAAGAATCGCTGGCCGACGTGCAAAAAATTTTCGGCGACCGCGAGATCGTCGTCGGCCGCGAGGTCACCAAAGTCTACGAAGAGTTCCTGCGCGGCGCCGTGAGCGGCGTGCGCGATCAGCTTGGCGCGCGCGAGGTGAAGGGCGAAGTTGTCATCATTGTTCATGGAGCCTCGGCGGCGCTCGAGGTTTCCGAGGAGGTGCTCAGGGAAGAGATTGCCCGCCTTCTCGACGGTGGCAGCGGCGTTAAGGAGGTCTCCGAGGTTCTTGGCCGGCGCTACGGGCTAGCCAAGCGTGGGCTCTACCGTCTGGCTCTGGAAGTCAAAAACGCGCGGTGATGGCGGGACTCAAAGGGCTAGCGCTTGATGGTAAATCCTTGAAATCTGTTTTCCGCCGGCTGCCATCGAACGTCCACCCGGCTCACGCGGGCGCCGGGCGGCCCGCCGCGGCACCACGCGATCAACTCGTCGAGCTTGGCCCGCGGCCCTTCGGCAACCGCTTCCACCGAGCCATCCTCGCAGTTCCTCACCCAGCCGGTCAGACCGAGCTGGGAAGCCTGCTGGATGGTAGAGGCCCGGTAGTAAACCCCTTGGACCCGGCCGATGATTTTAAGATGCACGCCGGCAGCCGTGTCGGAGTGGTCCATAGACATTCTCGGATTTTTTAACCCGTACCGCTGTCGACGGCAAGCGGATAAAACGAGTGTTACCGCGCCGGGAAAATATTTGACAAGGGCCGTGGGACTTTTGTAGGCTGGCGCCGTTTCGCAAGGGTCCGTTAACCGAAGAGCGCGCCCACAGAAGTGGTTCCCTTCCGTGAAACCCGTTTGCGGCCATGCCCTTTGGCTAAGTCGATCCCGTGCCAACGAGCGTTCGTCGATCCAACAAAGGAGGGCCAAAATGGGAGCAAAGCTATACGTGGGGAATCTGCCCTACAACGTGACCGAAGAGCGGCTCCAGGAGCACTTTGCACAGTATGGTTCGGTGATCGGGGCGCGGATCATCACCGACAAATTCAGCGGCCGGTCGAAGGGTTTCGGTTTTGTCGAGATGGCTTCCGAACAGGAAGCTGAGAAGGCGACCAGCGCGCTGAACGGGACGGACTTCGAAGGACGAAATATCGTTGTCAGCGAAGCGCGGCCGCAGGCGGCGCGCGAGCCCCGGCCCGGCGGTGGTTACAGCGGCGGCCGGCCGCCGCGGCGCGATCGTTATTGATCGGCGCTCAGCAATTGCAAAAACTCTTCTTCGCTCAGCACGCGGACGCCGAGTTCCCGGGCTTTTTTAAGTTTGGACCCCGGATCCGCGCCCGCCACGACGTAAGTGGTGTTGCGGCTCACGCTCGAGACCATCCTCCCGCCCAGCGCTTGGATCTGTTTCTGGGCCTCCTGGCGCGACATACTTTGCAGGGCGCCGGTGAGCACGAAGGCGGCGCCGCTAAGTTTTCCTGTATTCCTCGCTTCGGCCTTGAATTGGATTCCCGCCCGCAATAGCTTCTCGATGACGCGACGGTTGGCGTCCTGGGCGAAAAAGCGCGCGATGCTTTTGGCGACCTCCGGGCCGATCTCCCGCACTTCCATCAAGTCCTCCTCGGACGCCCGCGCGATGCTTTGCAGATCGCCGAAGTGCTCGGCCAAAAGCTTCGCCGTAGCCTCACCCACGTGGCGGATGCCGAGGGCCGTCAGGCCGCGTGCCAGGGTGGAGTCCTTGCTGCGCTGGAGCGCATTCAAAACATTCTGCGCGGATCTGTCCCCCATGCGCTCAAGGCCGGCCCACTGTTCCTTCGTCAAACTGTAAAGGTCGGCGACATCGCGCACCAGGCCGCGTTCGACCAGCTGGTCGATGAGCTTTTCGCCCAGTCCCTCGATGTCCAGAGCCGCGCGCGAGCCGAAGAACTTCAAGCTCTCTTTCAGCTTGGCCGGACAGGAGATCCCCAAACAACGAAAGGCCGCCTCCCCCTCCTCGCGGAAAACCTCCGAGCCGCAGACCGGGCAGCGCGCCGGCATGACGAAAGGTTTTTCGTCGCCGGTACGCTTCTCTTTGAGGACTTTGACCACGTAGGGAATGACGTCGCCGGCGCGCTCGACCACCACGGTGTCGCCGACGCGGATATCCTTGCGCCCGATCTCATCCATGTTGTGCAGCGACGCGCTTTTGACGGTGACGCCGCCGATGGGCACCGCTTCGAGACTTGCGACCGGCGTAAGCGTGCCGGTGCGGCCGACCTGGGGCTCAATGGCAACAATGCGCGTAACCGCCTGGCGCGGTTTGAATTTATAGGCGATCGCCCAGCGCGGCGAGCGCGCGATCTGGCCGAGACGCTGTTGCAATTCGGTGCTGTTGACCTTGACCACCAGGCCGTCGATCTCGTAGGGCAGAGTTTCTCTTTGGCTTTCTATCTCATCGCGATAGCTCAGGATTTCGTCCGATCCGCGGCAAACCCGCTCGAGCGGCACCGGTTTTAAGCCCCAATCGCGGATCGCGTCGCGGAAGTCGCCGTGGCTGGTAAAAGCGGCGCCGTCAACGCTGCCAAAGCCGTGGCAAAAAATATCCAAAGGGCGCTTCGCCGTGATCGTCGAGTCCAGTTGCTTGAGCGAGCCGGCTGCGGCGTTGCGCGGATTGGCAAATACCGGCTGGCCTTCCTCTTCGCGCTCCCGGTTCATCCTCTGAAATGCCCGGAGCGGCAAGAATACTTCGCCGCGCACCTCCAAACGGCGCGGCACCGGCCGCGAACCGGCGCGCAGGCTGAGCGGCACCGAACGGATCGTTTTTAGATTCTGCGTGATGTCCTCGCCGTTGATGCCGTCGCCGCGGGTGGAACCGACCGCGAACTTGCCGTGGAGGTAAACCAGCTCCACCGCCACGCCGTCGATCTTCGGCTCCACAGCGTATTCAACGGGACCGCTCTGTTTGAGAAACCGCTGGATGCGTTCTTCGAAATCGCGCAATTCGTCTTCGTCGTCGGCGTTGTTGAGCGACAGCATCGGCAGCGTGTGCGCAACGACGGCGAACTTTTCCAGCGGCGGCGCGCCGACCTTTTGCGTCGGCGAATCCGCGGTCGCCAATTCGGGGTGGGCGTTTTCGAGCTCGACGAGGCGCCTGAACAAACGGTCGTACTCCGCGTCGCTGATCAGCGGGTCGTCGAGCACGTAATACTGATGGTTGTGCTTGGCGAGCTCCCGGCGCAGCTCGAGGATTTCTTTTTCGGCGTGTTCGCGTGGAGCTCGGCTCATGGGGTTTTCTTAGGCAATTTTGCGCGCCAGAATAGCGCGCCGGGGTAAAAAATTACCACAGTTGACCGCCTGAATGAAGCGTTGGAAAAGGCTACGTTGACCCCCTCAGGGCGTTGTGTTAACCCTTCAATTGATGGGTACACGCTCTGTTCGGACGGTTCTTCTATGCTTGATTCTGTCCGGTTGCGCCGCTGCGGTACCTGAGGTTAAAGGCCCCCCCGAGGCCTTAAGCTTGGTGCCCGAGACGCCGTTTCGCGATCAGCCGAAAGTCGAAATCCCCGCCGAGGCCAAAGTTTTCAGTCACTTTCTCAAAGGCCAGCTGCTGTTGAGCGAGGGCGACTTTGACGCCGCTCTGAGCGAATTCGAGAGCGCCGCCAAGGTGAACCCCGCCGACGCCTTTTTGCGTTACCGGTTGGCGTCCCTTTATCTGCGCAGGGGGGATCTGCGCAAGGCGCTGGTGGAAGCCGAAGCCGCGGTTCGACTCGAGCCCCGGCGGGTCGAGCATCGCCTGCTTCTCGCCGGTCTCTATTCTTCTCTCGGACAAGTACAGAAGGGCGTCGAAGAATACGACGAGGTCCTCAAGCTCGATGCCAAGAACCAGGAAGCCCTGCTCTACTTGGGCGCGCTTTATCTGCAAGCGGAGGATTATGCCCGCGCCACGCACCGGCTCGAAGAGCTGCTCAAGCTCGATGCCAATTCCATGCTCGCGCATTACTACCTTGGCCGGGTGCGCGCCAAGAGCAAGCTCTATCTCGCCGCGGAGCAAAGCTATCGCAAAGCCCTGGAGATCAATCCCAGGTCCGAAGCGGTGCTTGCCGACCTGGCGCTGGTTTACGAGCTCGAAGGCAAGACCGAAGAGGCCGTGCAGACCTACCAGCGTCTGTTGCAGGTGAACGCGCAGAACCTCTGGGCGCGCAAGCGCTTGGGGGAGCTTTACGTCGGCCAGAACAAGCTGGACGACGCCCTGCGCCAGTTCGAGAGCCTGGAGGGCGCCGAAGCCGACCCGCGCGAGACCCGGATCAAGATCGGCTTGATATCGTTCGAGAAGGGAGACTTCGATCGGGCCGCCACTGAATTCAATTTGGTCCTTGCCGGCGATCCGGACAACGATCGGGCACGCTATTACCTCGGCGCCACCTACATGGAGCTCAAGGCCGACGATAAAGCCCTGGAGGCGTTCGAGCGGATTTCGGAAAAAAGCGAGCTTTTCGTCGATGCCCGGGTCCAGGCCGCCTATCTCTACGACCGCAAGGAGCAACTGCAAAAAGCCGTCGAGGCGTTGCAAACGGCGCTGAATAAACGCAATGACCGAAAAGAACTGCACGCTTTCTTGAGCTCGCTATACCGCAAGGCCAAAGACTTCCCCAACGCCATCCGGGCGATGGAGCGGGTGATTGCCCTCGATCCGAAGAACGACGAGGCCCATTTTCACCTGGGCGCGCTGCACGACGAGAACCATAACAAAGACCAGACCATCGCCAGCATGAAAAAAGCGATCGAGCTCAATCCGAAAAACGCCGCGGCGCTGAACTACCTCGGTTATACCTGGGCCGAGATGGGCGTGCGGCTGGACGAGGCCGAGGATTTGATCGTGCGTGCGCTAAAAATTTCGCCCAACGACGGCTTCTATATCGACAGCCTGGGCTGGGTGTACTTTCAGAGGGGCGACTACGTCCGTGCCGTGGAACAGCTGGAGCGCGCCGTCGAGTTTACCGTCGACGATCCTACCATCCTCGAGCATCTTGCCGACGCCTACGAAAAGATCGGCCGGCCGGAGCGCGCATTGGTGCGCTACCGGGAGGCCCTAAAGCACAGCAAAGAGGGCGAGCAGATCAAGCGCATTCGGGAGAAAATCCAGCGCCTGGAGAGGAAGATTTGATCCCGTTCCTGCGGCGCGCGACCGCCGCCTGCGGTTCACGAGTTTTGCTGATCGCTATTGCCGTTGCCGCCGGCAGTCTAGCGGGCTGCGCCGCGGTGGTGCCGCCGCCGGCACCCGTGCTGCCGGCGCCGGTGTGGGACTCGGGGCAGCTGCTTGACTCATTGGTTCAAAGGGAGCAGGCGCTCCTCTCCGTGCGTGCGCTGGCGCGGGTCGAGTACTCCGGGCCGGAGGGCAAACAGGGTTTTCAAGAGGCGATTTTGGTGCAGCGCCCCGCTAGGTTTCGGTTGGAGACGCTGACGCTTTTAGGAGCGGTGCTCATTGTCACGGCGAACGACGGGGAGCTTATCGGCTATCACCCGCGCGAAGGCGTATTCGTGCGCGGCCAGCTCTCCAGGGAGAACCTGCGGCGCTACACGCAGATGCCTCTCGAGATCGAAGAAATTACCGCTTTGCTTGTCGGCCTGCCGCCGGTGGCTGCCGGGGTGGAGCCGAAACAGGAAGGGAACGCCTTGTTTTTTGCCGCCAACGGCCGCCAACCCGATCGTGTGGCGTTCGAATCCCACCAGCCTGTGCCGACCCGGTGGGAGCGTTTTGCCGCCGACGGCAAGGTCGAGCTAAGCGCTCAATTCAACAATTATATCGTGACCCCCGCCGGCCTGTTCGCGTCGACAATTGTTTTCGAAGCCCACCTGCAGAAAAAGCGGCTTGAAATCCGCTACCAGGAGCCTGAGGTCAACGCGGTGATCCCGGCCGAGCTTTTCTCCCAGCGAATGCCGCCGCACGTTAAAGAGCTGCCGATCGAAGCGATTGACGGTTGAGTCATGCTGATGCGCTACTGGAGAGGGACGCTTTTGCTACTGCTGGCGTTCGGGTGCGGCGACAAGGCGGATATCAAGGTGACCGAGGCGCCGGCGCCGTTAAACGCCGGCAAACCGGTCACGGGGGACTGGCTTTTGATTCACAGTCTGAGCGACCCGGAGCAGCTCAATCCGCTCACCAGCAACGACGCCGCCGCGAGCTCGATCCTGCAGTATGTTTTTCAAAGTCTGCTGACGCGCGATCCGAGCAGCCTGGAACTCAAGCCGCTCCTTGCCGCCGACCGCCCGGAAATTTCCGCGGACAAATTGACTTACGCTTTTACCCTTCGGCGCGACGCGCATTTTCAGGACGGCCGGCCGGTCACCGGCGCGGACGTATTGTTCAGCATCAAGGCGATCAAGCATCCGTTGGTCAACGCGCCTTTTCTGCGGGTGTATTTCAATTCGGTGACGGACGCGCGGTTGATCGATGATTTTACCATCCAATTCAAGATCCACGAGCCCTATTTTCTCAACGAGAACGTGCTGGGAGGCATCGATGTATTGCCGCGCCATTACTATGACCCGGACGATCTTTTAAAAGACGTGACGGTTGCGGATCTGGCAGGGGATCCTGAGCGCCTCTCGGAGAACGCCAAGAGGTTCGCCGAGCAATTCAACAAAAATTTTAGCCGCAATCCCATGGGCAGCGGTCCCTACAAATTCGCCGGCTGGAAAACCGGCCGCGAGATCGAGCTCGAGCGCGATCCGAACTACTGGGGGTACGGCAAGGAAGGCATCGATCAAGCTTTCGTGGACCGCCATCGCTACCGGATCATCAACAACATGGACGCCGCCCTGGTGACCTTAAAAAGCGGCAGCCTCGACTACATGTCGTTGACGCCGATCCAGCATGTGCGCGGCACGGGGGGCGAGCGGTTTGCCCGGGAATTTGAAAAATATGAATATTTTGCGCCGAACTACAGCTACATCGGCTGGAACAACAATCACCCGATTTTCCGCGATATCAAGACCCGCAAGGCGATGACCCATCTCACCAACCGGGCGCAAATGGTGAAGTCGATTCTGTTCGGCCTGGGAGAGGTGGTCGAAGGGCCGATCTATTTCTTTCGTCCGGAGTATGACAAGACTCTGCCGAGTTATCCGTACGATCCGAAAAGAGCGCTGGAACTGTTGAAGGAAGCCGGATGGAGCGACAGCGACGGCGACGGGATACTTGACAAAATGATCGACGGCCAGAGAGTTCCATTTCGCTTCGAGCTCAAGATCAACTCCGGCAATACGACGCGCAAAAGCGTGGCGCTGACGCTGCAAGACGAGCTGCGCCGGCACGGCATCGCCATGAGCGTGCGCGAAATCGATTGGACGATATTTTTAGGCGATGTCAAGGCGCGCAGATTCGACGCCGTCATCCTCGGCTGGTCCATGTCCGTAAGCGAGCCCGACGCTTACCAGGTATGGCACTCCTCGCAGGCGGCCAACCAGGGTTCTAATCATATCGGCTACAAGAACGCCCGGGTGGATCAGATTCTTGAAATCTACCGGCGCGAATTCGATCCCCAGAAGCGGGTCGAGCTTTATCGCGAGTTCCAGCGCATTTTGAGCGACGAACAGCCTTACACTTTCCTGTTCATCGGCAAATCCGTGGTCGCGGCGCACCGCCGCATCCTGGGTGTGGAGGTTTATCCGGGGGGGATTCGCCCCATGGAGTGGTGGGTGCCTGTGGCGGTGCAGAGATTCGGCCAGCAGCCGGCGGCCCAGTGATTCGCATCCATGGCCTCCTACGCAATCCAGCGTCTGTTCTTGATGATCCCGACCTTTATCGGCATCACGCTGATCGGCTTTCTGATCATGCGGCTGGCGCCGGGCGATCCCGCCGAGCTTCGCGCAGCGGGCGGTCTGGCGGGCGCCGCCGGCGCCGGCATCGCTCTGGATAAACAGGCCGTCATCGACGTGGCGATGGCGCAATGGCGCGCGCAGTACGGCTTGGACAGGCCGCTCCATATCCAATACGGCATTTGGCTCAAGAATCTCGTGACCCTCGATTTCGGCGAGTCCTTCAAGGATAACCAGCCGGTTTGGAGAAATATCGCCGAGCGGCTGCCGATCACCGTCAAGTTGAACGTTTTATCGATTCTGGTGGTTTATTTGGTGGCGATCCCTCTCGGCGTTTACTCGGCGACGCAGCACAACACTCTGGGCGACAAGTTTACGACCGTGGCGGTTTTCATTCTTTTCGCCGTGCCCGTGGTTTGGGCCGCGACCATGGCGCTGGTGTTTATCTGCGGCGGCGATTTTTATTATTTTTTTCCGCCCGGCGGCTTGAGTTCCATCGACTACGACCCGAGCTGGCCATTTTGGAAAAAAGTGCAGGATCAAGCCTGGCATCTGTTTTTGCCGGTGGTGCTTTTGTCCTACGGCGGCTTCGCCGGGTTGTCGCGCTACATGCGCGCCAGCATGTTGGAAGTCTTGGGACAGGATTACGTGCAAGTGGCCAGGGCCAAGGGGCTGCGCGAGCGCGTGGTCATCGTGAAACATGTCATGCGCAATTCGTTGATCCCGCTGGTGACCATGCTGGCGGCGCTTTTGCCCGCTTTGATCGGCGGCAGCGTGATCATAGAGACGATTTTCTCCATCCCGGGCCTGGGCCAGCTCGGCTATGAGTCGGTGCGGGCGCGGGATTATCCCACCGTGATGGCGCTCTATGCGGTCAGCGCGGTGTTGACCTTGATCGGAATTCTGATCTCCGATCTGCTGTTGTCGGTGGTCGATCCGAGGATCGCTTTTGGAAGAAGGCAGGCATGAGCGAAGCCTCGAGCGCGCGCTCCACCGTCGAGACTGAGGCCTCTCGCGGCGATTCCCTCGCTTCGCTGCCCCCGGCCCGGGGACTATGGTCCGGAGTCTGGGCGCGGTTTCGCCGCAATCGCATCGCCCTGGGGGGATACTACGCGGTTTTGTTTTTGCTTTTCACCGCCCTGTTCGCCGACTTTCTGGCCAATGACAAGCCGCTTTATCTCCGCTACAACGACGCGACGCATTTTCCGATATTGCGCGGCTATCTCGTCGATCTCGGCTTGGCCTCGTGGCCGCGCGATTTACTCAACGTCGATTACAAGAAACTCGACGGCGCCGTCGCGGTTTTTCCGCCGGTTCCCTATCGCCAGACCAGCGTGGATCTGCTCGCACCGCTGGAGCCGCCGTCGCGCACGCACTGGTTCGGCACGGATAAATTGGGGCGCGACGTCATGGCCGGCATGATCCACGGCTCGCGCATTTCTCTTTCCATCGGCTTTGTCGCCGTCGGCATCGCCGTGATCATCGGCATTATCCTCGGCGCCCTCGCCGGCTATTTCGGCTCGTGGATCGACATCGCGATTTCGCGCTTGTTCGAGATCATGTTGTCGATCCCGACGTTCTTTCTTTTGATCACGGTGGCGGCGATCTTTCGGCCGAGCATCTTCATGACCATGGTGATCATCGGCCTGACGAGCTGGGTCGGCATCGCCCGCTTCACGCGCAGCGAATTTCTCCGCATTCGCAACCTGGACTACGTCACCGCGGCGATCTCCATCGGCGTATCCAACCGCAAGGTTATGTTCCAGCATATTCTGCCCAATGCGCTGGCCCCCGTGATCGTGTCCGTGGTGCTCGGCATCGCCGGCGCGATTCTCGTCGAATCGAGCTTGAGCTTTCTCGGCATCGGCGTGCCCGCCGAGCTGGTCACCTGGGGATCGATCTTAAACGAAGCCAGCGGCGCCACCTTCGCCTGGTGGCTCGCCGTGTTTCCCGGGCTCGCCATCTTCATTACCGTGCTCGCCTATTATCTTGTCGGCGAAGGCTTGCGCGAGGTGCTCGATCCTCGCCTGCGGGGCTTGCGCTAAGCGCGCCATTTTTGTTAAGTGCGTTCGAGGTTTTTCGTTCGGCGCGGGAACGGGGCCAGGGGACGACGAATTCACGGCGACGCCAGCAGGAGAAATCGAGATGGCGGAAAAAACGATAGAAGAAAT
>CAZILB010000078.1:15639-17382 GCA_964539925.1 uncultured Syntrophobacter sp.
TCACGGCGACGCCAGCAGGAGAAATCGAGATGGCGGAAAAAACGATAGAAGAAATCAAGACCGACATTCTGCACCGGGCCGGGCGGATCAATCCCTTCGAGCGGATTAAAAAAGAAGACGCCGAGCAGGTGGTGCGCAGTCTCACGAGCCTCGACGGCGATCTTTGGGGCCGAGAGTGGGGCAAGTTCGGCGCAAAATACGAAGCCCTGGGCGCCGAACTCGAGGAGCAAGGGAAAAAAGAAGAGGCCGGCGCCGTCTATTATCTGGCGTACGAGTATTACCGTATCGGCCGCTACCCGGTGCCGAGCAGCCCGCAGAAAATGGTTTGTTACCAGGGCGTGCTGCGCACTTTTCTCAAGGCCGCGCCGACGATGGAGCCGCCGCTCGAGCGCGTGGAGATTCCGTTCGAGGGGAAGAAAGTTGTCGGTTACTTACAAGTTCCCAAGGGAGCGAATCGCCCGCCGGTGGTGATGCACTGGGGCGGGGTGGACGGCTGGAAGGAAGACCGGCGCACCAACAGCGATGCGCTGCTCAACGCGGGGATCGCGTGCTTCACCATCGATATGCCCGGCGCAGGGGAAAATCCCTGTCTCGGCAGCGACCTGCGCGCCGAGCGGACTTTCTCGGCGGCCATCAATCATCTCGAAACGCGCCCGGACATCGACGGCAAACGCATCGCCTGCATGGGTTGCAGCTTCGGCGGCTACTGGGCGGCCAAGCTCGCCCACACCGAAGCCAAACGCTTGCGCGGTGCGGTCAACTGGGGGGCGGGGGTGCATCGAACGTTTCAAGAAGAATGGCTAAGGCCGGCGCTGACGCTGACCGCGTCGCAGTATTTGATGGGGCCGTCCAGCCTGCTCGACGCGCGCTCCTATATTTTCGGCGTCAAGACGCTGGAAGAGACGCTCGAGATCGCGCCCTCGCTGTCGCTGGTCGCGCAGGGGCTGATCGACCAGCCCTCGGCGCCGCTGCTCTGCATCAACGGCAAGGAGGACGATCAGCATCCGATCAGCGATCTCTACCTGCTCGCGGAGCACGGTAGCCCGAAGGAGCTGCGGATCATCCCCGGCGCCGGCCACATGGGCCGAAGAAAAGGGGAATCCAACGACGAGGTGGCGGCCATCGTGACCCGATGGTTGAAAGAGAAACTTTCCTCAATCGAAACGGAGAAATAATGGCACGCATCCGAACCATCAGCAAAAAAGACGAACTGGCGCCCGGGGATCAGAAAGTTTTTGACGCCATCGCGCAAAGCCGCGGCGCGGTGGGCGGGCCGTGGCTGGCGCTGCTCCACAGCCCGGAGCTGGCGCAGCGGACCCAGCATCTCGGCGGCTTCGTGCGCTTCGAATCGAGCCTGGATAATAAGCTCATCGAGCTGGCGGCGCTGACGGCGGCGCGGGAGCTCAACTGCATCCATGAATGGGGCGCGCATATCCAGCACGGCCAGAAGGCGGGCCTCAGCACGGACACGATCCGCGCCCTGCATCAGCAAAAGGGCGTCGAACATTTTTCCACCGAGGATGCCCAGGTGATCAGCTTCGTGCGCGAGATTCTCAACTCCCATCGGGTCAGCGAAACGACCTTTCAAGCGCTCTACGGGCGGCTGGGCGAACGGGGCTTCGTCGAGCTGGCGGCCACGGTGGGCTACTACGCGATGCTGGCCTGCACCATGAACACCTTCGATGTGTTCACGCAGACACCGCCCGACGATCTCAAACTCTAGTTGCGGCGCGTTCGCACCGA
>CAZILB010000079.1:0-14646 GCA_964539925.1 uncultured Syntrophobacter sp.
GTCAGTATCAATTTGTCGGAATTTCACCGACGAATCCTGCATTCTGTCGTAAAAATCCCTACGGACTCGGCTCCGAATGAGTTTTATGACACCCTCGCGGCAAATCGGCAACGGTGAGTTTGCAAGGCGCCACATGGAAGGCCTTAATAATGAACAATTGTCGCTGGTGAAAAATGTAATTTTGTGAAATTAAGGTTCCGGCATGCAGGTATGAGAAAGTGTTTTTCAATCTGAATTTGTGTTCTGGAGCAAGAACATCATGCGCATTTGCCGTCAAGCAATAGTATTGCGATTGAGCTTCGAGGGGTGCACGCGATGACGAATCGAGTATCTTTTTTCTCGGTGACATGGTGGCGCTCATTCGGCGTCGCCATGGCGGCGATGCTCACCGTGCTTGCCGGTGTTGCGCTGGCGCAGACCGGCTCTCAGGTAACAGCCGATATCGGCGCGCTCAAAAAGGTTGCCTTCGAAGACCTCTTTGACCTCGAAATCACCTCCGTTTCGCGACGACCGGAACGGCTCGTCGATGCCGCCTCCGCTATCCAGGTGATCACGTCCGAGGAGATTCGCCGCTCGGGCGCGTCGAACCTTCCCGAAGCGCTGCGCCTGGCTTCGAACCTTCAGGTGGCCCAGGTCACTTCCAGCCAGTGGGCCATCAGCGCGCGTGGCTTCACTTCGACCACGGCCAACAAGCTGCTCGTGCTGATCGATGGCCGGACCGTTTATACGCCGCTCTTTTCCGGTGTCTTTTGGGACGTGCAGAACGTCATGCTGGAAAATGTCGACCGCATCGAAGTGATTAGCGGACCGGGAGCGACGCTTTGGGGCGCCAACGCCGTCAATGGCGTTATCAACGTCATCACGAAAAGCGCGCGCGATACCCAAGGCGTGCTTGTCAGCGGGGGCGGCGGTTCGTATCTTCGCGGCTTCGGCAGCGCCCGCTACGGCGACAAAATCGGCGAGGATCTTTACTTCCGCGTCGACGGCCTGGGCTTTGATCGCAGCGGCACGACGTTTCGCAGCGGACGCTCCGCCGACACTGGAGGAGTTATCGGCCAGGGCGGGTTTCGCGCCGATTGGCTGCCGGCGCAGGGCGCAACGGCGAGCCTGATCGGCAATTTCTACGGCGGCGACAGCGGGCAAGTTGCGCCGGGTGACGTTTCAGTCGATGGCCAAAACTTGATCGGACGCTGGAATCGGCGCCTGGCCAACGCCTCGGATATTTCCGTGCAGGTCTACTGGGACAGAACCCATCGTCGCATTCCCGGTTCTATCGCAGAGGTGCTGAATACGTACGATGTCGAGTTTCAACACCGTCTGCCTTTCGGCGAGCGGAACAAACTCATCTGGGGCGGGGGATACCGCTTTATGCACGACGATGTCAAAAACGCAGCAGCCGTGGCCTTCGTTCCAGGACGGCGCGATCTGCACCTTTTCAGCGGCTTCGTCCAAGACGAGATTTCCCTGCTGCCGGATCAGTTGATTCTGACCATCGGTTCGAAGTTTGAGCATAACAGTTTCTCGGGCTTCGAAGCGCAGCCGAGCGCGCGTATCGCCTGGCTGCCGGTCACGAACCACACCTTGTGGGCCGCGGTGTCGCGCGCGGTTCGCTCTCCCAGCCGTATCGACACCGAGGTCGCCGCACCGAGCACGCCGCCGTTCGTGCTGCGCGGGGGTGGAGACCGTTTCGACTCAGAAACCGTGATCGCCTACGAGCTCGGCTATCGCACCGAGCTTGTGGACCGCCTCGGTCTCTCGATCTCGACGTTCTATAACGACTACGACAAGCTTCGCAGCGTCGAGCCTATTGCCGGCGCGCCGGGGCAAAGGATTATCCTGAATGGACTGCGGGCAAAAACCTACGGCGTCGAGTTATCCCTCGCCTGGCAGGCGTTCGACTGGTGGCGGCTGCGCGGCGGTTACACGCATTTCCAAAAAGATATCGACTTGGGTCGGAGCCGCGACATCAACCGCGGGCGCGCCGAAGGCAACGATCCGCATCATCAGTTTCTGATCCAATCGATGATCAACCTGCCGGCGAACCTGGAGTTCGATTCGGTGCTGCGCTACGTGGACAATCTGAATCAGCGCGGCCCGACCGTGCCGAGCTATGTCGCCCTCGATCTGCGCTTGGGCTGGCGGCCGACGCCTAACTGGGAATTCGCCATAGTCGGGCAAAACCTATCGAACAAAAGACATTCCGAATTCGGCGCGCCGGCAACGCGCCAGGAGATCCCGCGCAGCTTTTACGGCAAGATAACGTGGAAATTTTGGACCGGTGCTGATGGCGCGAAGATTCAATAACGCTCAAGGCAGTTCAGGCTACTTTCCTGCGGCGTCGCGCGGGTTCGCCAACGCGCGCGCCGGAATTGCCCGATTGCGCCTGGCCTCGGTGATCGGCGGTTTTCGTCGCCTGGTATACTACGCCCTCATCATTGGCGTGATTTTTGCATTTTCAATTCCTGCTTCTGCACAAGTCTCCAGGGAATTTCAATTGAAGGCGGTATTTCTCTGGCGCTTGGCCCAATTTACCCAATGGCCCAGCGACGCATTTGAAAGTCCGGAAAGTCCGATCGTCATTTGTGTTGTCGGTGAAAATCCCTTCGGCGATGCTTTGGAGGCGGCCGTGCGCGATGAGGTGGCGCAGGGCCGGAGATTCGTCGTCCAGTATCACCGGGTCATTGAGCAGGTCAAGATTTGTCATATCGTGTACCTCGCGGGCCGCGCTGCCGTTCAGGTAAAAACACTCAGCGCGGCGCTGGCCGGCAAAAGCATTCTCACCGTCAAAGACGTTGAAGGCCCGGCGAGCCCTTATACTACCATCGTCGCCTTTGTCACTGAGCAAAACCGGATCAAGCTTCGGATCAATCTCAAAGCTGCGACCGCCGCGCGGCTGATACTTGATCCCCGATTGCTGCGCGCGGCGGAGGTCGACGGCGACAAATAGTCCGATGGCACAGCAGCAAACTTCGATCAAGAAACGGGTTCGATCGGTCATCCTGCTCGCCAGCGCAATCGTGGTGCTCGTCACCGCCGCCGCATTCGTGACCTACGAAGCGATCAGCTTCCGATCCCGGCTGGTGCGCAATCTTGCCACTCTGGCGGCGGTGGTCGCGGACAACAGCGCCGCGCCGCTCGCCTTCGAAAACGAGACGATCGCCCAAGAGATCTTGGGCGCCCTGAGGGCCGAGGAGGACATCGAGGCGGCGGCGATCTACGATGCCAAGGGCAATCTGTTCGCGCGATATCCGCCGACCGTTGGGGCTGCCGCCCTGCCGGCTCGTCCCGATAGGCCGGGCCATGAGTTCAAAAGCGGCTCGCTGATATATGTCGAGCCGATCACTCAGGAGAGTAAAACGATCGGTACCTTGTACCTGCAAAGTTCGCTGCGCGGCTTGTACGAACAGCTTTGGCTCTACAGCCTTATTGTTCTCAGCGTGCTACTCGGCGCCCTTGTCGTCGCCTTCATTCTTTCCACTCTGTTACAGCGGCGAATTACCGGACCGATCTTGGCGCTTACCCACGCCGCCGAAACCATCACCCAGCGCGGCGATTACTCGGTGCGCGCGCCCAAACTGACCGACGACGAACTGGGGACTCTTACGGACGCCTTCAATCAAATGCTCTCCGAAACTCAGGAAAACCATGGCCGCCTTGCGGAACAGGCGCGCTTGTTGGATCTCAGCACCGACGCGATCATCGTGCGCGACTTGCAGGGCGTCATCGAGTATTGGAACCGTGGCGCGGAGGAAGTCTATGGCTGGAGCCGATCACAGGCGCTGGGCAAACTGAAGCACCAGTTGCTCCAAACAGAATTTCCCGAGCCGCCGGAGCATATTATGGATAAACTGCAGCGTGAGGGGCGCTGGTCCGGGGAGCTCGTCCAGAGGCGGCGCGATGGCAGTCGTATTCACGTGAGCACCAGTTGGGTATTGGACCGTGAGACGCCGGGAAATGGGGCACGCGTGTTGATCACCGACAATGACATCACGCTCCAGAAAGCAGCAGAGGAACTGATGCGGTCGGAAGCCAAGCGCCTCGATGCTCTGGTCGAGCGGCGCACCGCGCGATTGCAGGAGAGTATCGGCGAGCTTGAGGCGTTCTCGTACAGCATCTCCCACGACATGCGCGCGCCGTTGCGCGCCATGCAAGGCTACGCCAAGGCGCTGTTGAGCGATTATAGCGGTCGCCTGGACGCGAACGCCAAGCATTACCTGGACAGAATCTTTCGCTCTTCCAACCGCCTGGATCTGCTGGTCCAGGATGTGCTCGCCTACAGCCGAGTAAGCAAGGGAGAGATCGAACGGCGCCCGGTCGATCTCGAGCATCTCCTCGACGACGCGATAGCGACAACGCCGGAGTTTCAATCGCCCCGGGCGCGCATCATAATTGAGAGGCCGCTGCATCGGGTCCTCGGCCACGACGCCTATGTCACCCAATGCCTCACTAATCTGCTCGGCAACGCGGTCAAATTTGTTCCGGAAGGGGTCGTACCGGAAATTCGCATTCGCACGGAGCGGAGCGACGGCAAAGTGCGCGTGTGGTTCGAAGACAACGGCATCGGCATCGACCCGTCGCACCACGAGCGTATTTTTCAGATCTTCGGTCAGGTCCATCCCGAGAAAAAATATGGTGGAACGGGGATCGGGCTGGCCATCGTGCGTAAAGCCGCGCAGCGGATGAACGGCGAAGCCGGAGTGGAGGCGGGCCTAGACAAAGGCAGCCGCTTTTGGTTAATACTAAACGAGGCAAAAACATGACGACAAATAGCGCCATCCTATTGATCGAGGACAACGAAGACGATGTGTTTCTGATGAGGCGAGCGCTCCAGGGCGCTCGCGTCGCCAATCCGCTTCACGTCGTCGAGGATGGCCAGGAAGCAGTGGACTATCTCGGCGGCGCCGGTAAATTCGCCGACCGGGACATGTATCCGTTGCCGGCCGTGGCGTTTCTCGATCTTAAATTGCCCTATCTTTCGGGGCATGACGTGCTCGCGTGGATCCGCAAGCAGAAGGAACTCGAGGCGCTGGTGGTGATCGTGCTCACGTCGTCCAACGAAGCGAGCGATTTAAGCCGGTGCTATGCGCTCGGCGCCAACTCCTATCTCGTAAAGCCGCCGACACCGGAGCAGCTCGAAGATCTGGCCAAAGCCTTTAAATGGTACTGGCTCGAGTACAACCACTTCGGCGAGCGTTGATTCGTTAAACAGCCGGCGCCGCCGCCCGCCACGGCGCTTCCTGAGCGCAAGCAAAAGCCTGGTTATTTCATGAACTCGCCTCGGGTTGAGATTGATGATTGCTGCCGGCTTCTGCCGGACCTGGTGCGCTATCGAGCCCGCAGGTTTTGTTGTTGGTCAACTTTTTCCAAAGTATTCAACGGTTTGCCATGCGTGAGAAACTTCGCGCTCTCCGCTTGCTGATTCAAAAGCCGGTTTCACTGCGCCGCAGGCTCATTGTCCTGGTCGTGGCAACCCTGGCGCCGCTCGTTATATTTGCCGTGTCGATGATCGTCCGCGCGAGCGATCAGGAGCGCCGCACCTTCGAGCGCGGTGCCATCGACCTCGCCCGCGCACTGACAACGGCGATCGAATCGAAACTCCGCAGCCCGATCACAACGCTCGAGGCGCTGGCCACGTCACCGAGTCTCACGGATGACGAATTGGCCGTCTTTCGAGAGCGCTCCGGACGCGTGCTCAAAAGTCAGCGGGAGTGGGCGACGATCACCCTCGCGCTGCCTTCCGGAAAGCGGGTCATGGACGCGCGATATGGATATCCTCTCGGCGCCGAGACGGGGGCAACACCGCATGAGCGCTGGAGCTTCGAGGAGGTGCTGCGCACAAATAGACCGGTCATAGGTCATTTGATCCAGGAGCCTTCGAGCATGCAATACCAGTTTCCCGTCCGCGTGCCTGTCGTGCGCGACGGCGCAGTCAAGTACGTCCTCACCGCAGTCCTGCTGCCATCGTTTTTGAAAGACGTGCTCGACGACCAGCGGCTGCCGCCGGACTGGGTCGGCGTCCTCCTCGACGGCAATAGGAGATTCGTCGCGCGCACCGTGGAACCGGAGCGCAACCTCGGACAGCTTGCCTCCGAAAGCCTTCGTGCCGCCCTCGACCGTTCGTCGGAGGGCTGGTTTCGCGGCACCACCCTCGAAGGAAGAGATGTCTACACACCGTTTAACCGTTCATCGTTCAGCGGCTGGACCGTGGCGCTTGGCATTCCGGCGGGCTTTGTCGATGCGACTTTTCGCCGCTCGCTCATCTACGTGGTGCTTTTCGCCGGCGGTTTGTTGGCTCTCGGGCTTCTTCTAGCCTGGAGCGTCAGCGCTCGAACCGTCGCATCGATCAATTCTCTGGTGCGCACGGCCAACGATTTGGGGTCCGGTAAAAACTTGTCGGAGGAAGCTCCGAGCTCAATCGTCGAAGTAGAAGCCGTGCGCCGGGCTTTCGTGATCGCCAATCGTATGCTGAGCGAGCAGTCCGCAGAAAAGGATCGCCTTGCAGGCCGGCTCGATTTGGCGTTGACGGTTGGAAACATCGGAGTTCATGAATGGCGCCCGCAGACCAACGAGTTTATCTGGGACGATCGAATGCGCGCCCACTGGGGCCTCCCTCCCGGAGTGGCTATAAACAACGAGATTTTCCTGCAAGGGATACATCGCGATGATCGCGATGGGCTGCTTGCAGCGCGCAGGCGCGCGCTCGATCCAAAGAGCGATGGCCAGTATCATGCTGAATTTCGCGTGGTCGGCATCGAAGATCATGTCGAACGCTGGCTCGAATCACGCAGCCGAGTCGATTTTGAAAGCGGTCAGGCGATTCGTTTGAGCGGCACGACGATAGATATTACCGCCCTCAAGTCATTTCAAGCGGAATTGGAGCGCCAAGTGCAGGAACGCACGGTTCGGCTGCAAGAGACCGTCGGAGAATTAGAGGCTTATTCCTACAGCGTTTCACATGACATGCGCGCGCCGTTGCGCGCCATGGAGGGTTACGCGAAAGCATTGCTTACCGATTATTACGACCGCCTCGATCCGGACGGAAGGCATTGGCTGGATCGTATTGTTCGATCGGCGCATCGGCTGGATGCGCTCATCACCGACGTGCTGGCCTACAGCCGTGTGGCCAAAGAGGACATTGAGTTGAGTCCGGTGGATTTGGAACGGCTCATCGACGACATCATATCAACGCATCCTGAGTTTCAGGCGCCGCTCGCGCAAATCGTGATTGAGAAACCGTTGCACCGAGTGATCGGACACGAGGCCTATCTGACCCAATGCGTTACCAACCTGTTGGGCAATGCGGTGAAGTTCGTCGCCGACGGCGTTGTGCCGGAGATTCGCATTCGCAGCGAGCCCCTTAACGGCAAGGTGCGGGTATGGTTCGAGGATAACGGCATCGGTATCGATCCGCAGCATCATGAGCGAATTTTCCAGATCTTCGGTCAAGTCTATACTCCGGAACGATTCCGAGGCACGGGCATCGGCCTGGCGATCGTGCGCAAAGCCGCGCAGCGCATGCAGGGCGAAGTGGGCGTGGAGTCCCAGCTCAACAAAGGCAGCCGCTTGTGGTTGATATTGGAGGGAGACGGGATAGCCGGCCATCGACATTCGGGCAATTGATGGTTAAAGGATAACTTTTCGCGATCGACGTGGGATCAGAAAGAACGCGCGCATGGGGGTGAAATTCCGCTAGGCAAAGGTAGCCGATTGTGCTTTATGGTGGTTGGGGGACGAGTATGGCGGCTCATCGGGCGATACTGCTGGTCGAGGACAACAAAGACGACGTGTTTTTGATGAAGCGAGCGATGCAGAGCGCGCGCATCGTAAATCCTTTGATCGTCGTCGAGTCCGGTGAGGACGCGATGGAATATCTCTCCGGGGCGGGGAAATTCGCCGACCGCGACAGCTATCCATTCCCGGCAGTGGTTTTTCTCGACCTCAAATTGCCGATTGTTTTCGGCCACGACGTGCTCGCCTGGATTCGGAGTCAACAGGCCTTCGAATCCCTTGTCGTCATCGTCCTCACCTCGTCCTACGAAGCGAGCGATTTAAGCCGGTGTTACGCGCTGGGCGCAAACTCGTATCTCGTCAAGCCTCCCACCCAGGAGCAAATCGAGGGGCTCGTTGACGCCTTCAAATGGCCGTGGGTGGATTACGAGCGTTAGGGGAAACGGGCGGCTTGATTGGGTGCTAACCGTGAGCATGCTTTCTGGCTGGTGATCGGCGAGTTTGCAGTTGGCAGACAGTCGGGCGTGGAATGACAGGTGAAAGCGGAAACTCCGCAAGCGGGCCTTGATTTGACCTGAGATTTAGCCTAGTAAATTTTCTCTACGTCGATCCGTCTCGGTACTTATTGGGGTTCTATGCGTATTACTTTGTTGTATCCTGAGGGTAATTACGTGATACCGGCCGACCCCGAGAACCTGAATATGCTTTTCCCCGGCATCACCGAGATGGCGGGGCGTATGCGTGAGTTCGACGGGTCAAGCAGTGGGCGTCGACAGCTCCGTCTAGCGATCAGTCTTCCCCTCACGTTCTTAATTCCAGTGCGTTCGCGAATGCTCCACGCTTCGTAGGAGGAAGCGCATGGACGATTGTTCAACAGCGGTGGACCGCTACGATTTTTTGCGAAGCAGCGGCGGGATGGGTGCATTGATCCGCTCAAGGGACTGGTCCATCACGCCGCTCGGTGCGATCGAGGGATGGCCGCAGAGCCTGAAGACCGTTCTCTTTCTCTTGCTCAACTCGCGTTATCCGATGTTCGTTTGGTGGGGACCCGAGCTGACCAACTTTTACAACGACGCCTACATCCCGGTGCTCGGCGCGCGCCATCCGCAGGCTTTGGGCGAGCCTGCGTCGCGAGTCTGGTCCGAAATTTGGGACGTGATCGGACCCCAGGCCGAAGCCGTGATGCGTGAGGGCCGGGCGACCTGGAACGAATCCATCCTGCTGGTGCTGGAGCGATACGGTTACGCCGAGGAGACTTACTTCACCTTTTCCTACAGTCCGGTAACGGACGACGTCGGCAATGTGGGCGGAGTCTTCTGCGCTTGCACCGAAGACACCAAGCGCGTTCTCGGCGAGCGGCGGGTGCGCATGCTACGGACTCTGGCTGAGCAGGCGACCCAGGCCAAGAGCGTCGAGGAAGCCTGCCTCATCGCCGCCGCGACACTGCGCGACAATCCCTACGACCTGCCCTTCGCGATGCTCTATCTGCTTGATGCCGATGGCGCCAGGTCCAGGCGTGTAAACGGCGCTACAATCGACCCATCGGCCAGTCCCGCCATACTCGAACTTGGCAGCGAGGCGGACGGCACGTGGCCGATCGGTCGGTTGATGGAATCCGGCGAAAGCCAAGTGGTTGTCGACCTCGAGGCGAAGTTCGGACTACAGGTGAAGCTGCCAGGGGGCGCATGGGCGGAGCCGCCGCGCCAGGCCGTTGTGCTGGCGATGGCGAGCCCTGGGCAGGCGCAGCCGTCAGGCTTTCTCATCGCCGGCGTCAGCCCGCGTCTTTTGTTGGACGACGATTACCGAGGCTTTCTGGAACTGACAGCCGGCCATATCGCGACCGCCGTCGCGAGCGCGTCTGCCTACGAAGAACAGCGCAAGCGTGTTGAAGCTCTGGCGCAAATCGACCGGGCGAAGACAGCGTTCTTCAGTAACGTCAGCCATGAGTTCCGCACACCACTGACCCTCATACTCGGTCCGACCGAAGAACTGCTTTCGGGCGCGGCGGGCGAAACCACCGAGATCCAGCGCGCGCACTTGTTGACGCTTCGACATAACGCAGGGCGCCTGCAGAAACTGGTCAATACCCTGCTCGATTACGCGAGAATTGAAGCGGGTCGCGTCGAAGCGGCCTACGAACCTGTCGATATCGGTCTTCTCACCCGAGAGCTGGCGAGCACTTTCTGCTCGGCGGTGCACCGAGCGGGACTCCTGTATATCGTGAACTGTCCTACGATCAACGAGCCGGTCTACATCGACCGGGAGATGTGGGAAAAGATCGTTCTCAACCTGCTTTCGAACGCATTGAAGTTCACGTTCAAAGGCGTCATCGAGGTGTCGCTCAAGTCTCTTGGCGGCCAGGTGGCCCTGGTCGTGCGCGATACCGGCGTCGGTATTCCGGACGACCAACTGCCACGCCTCTCCGACCGCTTTCACCGCGTGCCCGGCAGCCGCGCCCGCACCCAAGAAGGTTCCGGCATCGGCCTTGCGATGGTTCAGGAGCTGGTCAAGTTAAACGGCGGCAGCTTGCAGGTCGAAAGCGCGGTGGACTCAGGCACGACCTTCACGATCTTTATTCCCACGGGATCAGCGCACCTCCCCAGGGAGCGGCTCAGCGCGCCGCGCGTCTTGAGTTCCACGGCCCTGGGCGCCGCGCCGTTTGTCGAAGAGGCGCTTGGCTGGCTGTCCAAGAGCGAGCAAAGCGAAAAGTTGTTGCTGCCGGTCAGCGCCGCCGCATTCGCCGACGCACCCAGGCCGATTGCGGCGAACGCCGAACGGATTTTAGTCGCCGACGATAACTTGGAGATGCGCAAATACCTGAAGCGTCTCCTGGAGATGCACTGGCGGGTCGACGTCGTGGAGGACGGCGCAAAGGCGCTCGAAGCCGCTCGAACTGTACGGCCCGATCTCGTGCTCAGCGATGTCATGATGCCGGGGCTCGACGGTTTCGAGCTGCTGCGCAAGCTTCGCGAAGACAGTCGGACAGCCACGATTCCGGTGGTCCTGCTTTCGGCTCGCGCCGGAGAAGAATCCTATATCGAAGGAATGAACGCGGGAGCGGACGATTATATCGTCAAGCCCTTCGGCGCCCGCGAGCTGATCGCCCGGGTCAAAGCGCTTTTGGAGATGACTCGCGTGCGGCGGGAGAGCGAACAGCGCGTGACCAATATTCTTGAGAGCATCACCGACGGATTTCAGGTCATCGATGCCGGCTGGCGTTTGACGTATATGAACTCGGAAGCCAAACGAATCCTGGGCGAGCATGGTATTCACCCGGAGGCCTCGATCGGCAAACACTATTGGGACGAAGAGTTTCCGAAAGGGGTGACGAGTGCGATAGCCAAAGAACTCCGACGCGCGATGGCTGAACGACTGCCGGTCGCGGTCGAGACGTACTATGAGCCTTGGAATCGGTGGTATTTTAACCGAGTTTACCCGCTGCCCGAAGGCGGCCTCGCACATTACTTTCAGGATATCACCGAGCGCAAAGAAGCGGAGAAAGTGAAGGCGATACTCGCGGCGATTGTCGAGTCCTCCGACGAGGCCATTATTAGCAAAGATCTCAACGGCATCATAACGAGTTGGAATAATGGGGCGGAACTTCTTTTTGGCTATACGGCGCGCGAGGCGATTGGCCAGCCGATACACCTGCTGATACCTCCCGAGCGTCTCGATGAAGAGGCGATGATTATGGAGAGAATTCGCCGCGGGGAGCGGATCCAACATTTCGAGACAGTCCGCCGCCGCAAAGACGGCGCGTTGCTGGACGTTTTATTGAGCATATCCCCAGTTATTGATGCGCACGGCCGGATTGTCGGCGCAGCAAAAATCGCCCGGGATATTACCGAGCGCAAGCGCGCCGACGATAGGCTGCGCGAGAGCGAAACGCGCTTCCGCACGATGGCGAACAGTTCGCCGGTCATGATCTGGATGACCGACGCCGCGGGCCGTATCGCCTTTTTGAACTGCGCGTGTCTGGAATTTTTCGGCATCCCCGCCGACCAAATGATGAGTTTTAAATGGTCAGGAAAGGTTCACCCGGAAGATCGCGACGCGTACCAAGCCGCGTTCAAGAGAGCTCTAGAACAGCGCCAGCCGTTTCACCAGCGCGTGCGTTTGCGTCGTTTCGACGGGCAGTGGCATTGGTTCGAATCGCGCGGCACGCCGATGCTCGACGCCGGTGGCCGGATGACCGGCTATATGGGCAGCTCGCCGGATATCACCGAGATCTTCGAATCGCAGCAGGCGTTGAAAGAACTGGACCAACGCAAGGACGAGTTTCTCGCCAATATGAGCCACGAAATCCGCAGCCCGCTCACCAGCATCATGGGCTACGCGGATATTCTCCGCGCCAAATTGACCGATACCGAGGATATCGAGTGCATTAATACGATCAAAGAAAGCGGCGAATATTTAGTCGAGATCGTCAATGATATTCTTGATCTCTCCAAGATCGAGGCTGGCAAGCTCGTCCTGAACGTCGGAGCCGTATCGCCCTATGCGGTCCTCGGAGAAGTTCAAGGCTTGATGGACGTGCGCGCCAGGGAAAAACACTTGCCGCTCATTCTGCGCTACGACGGGGCGTTGCCTGAGAGCATCCATACCGATCGCACCCGGTTGCGGCAGATCCTGATCAATCTTGTGAGCAATGCGATAAAATTTACCGAGCGCGGCCGCGTCGAGATCGTTGCCAGGTTTTTCGGCAGCGGCGACCTGCTGCAGATCGAAGTGATCGACACCGGCATCGGCATCGCGCCGGCGCATCAGGAGGTATTGTTTGATCCTTTCACTCAAGCCGACAGCACCAGCGCTCGCAAATATGGCGGTACCGGACTCGGCTTGTCCATCACCCGCCGGCTGGTTGAAATGCTCGGAGGCAGCATCTCTTTCGAAAGCGAGGTGGATAAAGGAACCACGTTTCGCGTGCGGATCCCGGCCGGGACGGCTCGTTACCCGAGCACAACCGCCGATGCCCGACCCGGCGCGGAAGTCCCGCCCGATGATGCAACCGCGCTGCGCGATCGGCGTGTCCTTGTCGTCGATGACAGCGCGCCAATTTGCTATCTGGTGAGTCAATATATAAAGGAAGCGGGAGGCCGCGTGGGGGACGCCGGAGACGGCGAGACTGCGATCGAGGCGATTGAAGCTGCAGCAGCAAACGACCCGTTTGACGTGGTGATCCTGGATATGCACATGCCGCTGATCGATGGCTATGAAGTCGCGCGCAGTCTCCGCGCCAAAGGGATTCATACCCCGATCATTGCGCTGACGGCCGGCGCCATGGTAGGCGACCGCGAAAGGTGCCTGCAGGCGGGATGCGACGACTATCTCACGAAACCCATTGACCGGCGGAAATTGGTGCAACTCGTGGCCCGCCACGCGCACAAAGCCAAACGCGCGCACAGCGTGGAAGGAAACAGGCTAAGAATACTCCTGGTCGACGACAGTGACGCCGCATGCAAGCTTTTGAGTGGCATTCTGGAGAAACGGGGCCATGAGATTCGCTCGGCCTTTGATGGAGAATCGGCGATCGCGACGGCGCAGGATTTTCGTCCCGACGTCATTTTTCTGGATATGCGGCTGCCGGATATGAATGGCTATGAGCTGATGCAGCGTCTTAAAGAGTTGAGTGGTGTTAAACGAGCAAGATTCATCGGGTTAAGCGGTTATCGCGCCGACGATGCTCCAGGCTCTGTGGAGTTCGATCAATTTTTGGAAAAGCCGTTCGATACGGCGCGTATCGACAATCTTTTATCTTCGCTGTGATGTGGCGGCCGCTTCGGCCGGTCAAGGCTTTCCGGTCGCTTGGCTTCCGGCTCCAAGTAGAAGAATTCCTACAATCCGTTAAAAATCTCCGACAAAACTGATCCTAGCCGGGGTCGATAGCTCACCGTCTATATCAAGAATCAAAGAAAAAATCGCGACAGCGGGCTTGGCGTGAGTTTTGCTTGGCTTTGCGAGTAATCGAATTGACCCCTGGCATCCGCGATTCGCGTGATAGCCGGGTATTTGGCGATTAATCACTCAAGCGCGACATGATCCGTCCGCTTGCGCATCGGCTGAGTTGGGAATCGACATTGTGTTAGCGTCGCCAGGCCCATGACCATGTCGCTACGGCCGGCCCGCACCAAGCGCGGCTCATTCGTCCGATCGCGCGTCGATGTTAACGAAATCGCGGCGGACTTGTTTCATTGATTATCCGACTCGGTTCTCGCATTCCTGAATGAGCAGCGAGAGGCGAGCTCAACAACCACAATCGGCCAGAGATATGAACACCAAAAACGACCGTAGGCTTGAACGAATCGCAGAGTGGGAATCCGGCATCGCTTCTGGCGGGTCGGTACAGTCAAGGTCTGTGCCGCAAAAACACAAATATTCGAAGGCCGCCGGCCTCACTTATGCACGTTCCTTGAGAGCCATCGGTCACTCCTTAGATTTACTGGGCGTCAGATGCTTCGAGCTCAAGAAGAATGGTGAGGAATATCTGGTGCGGGTGATCACCGGCGGACCCGCGAGAAAGGGAAGCCGCGGAAATCATCTCATGAAGCGGGTCGTTCAAATCGTTTTGAAACGTCGCGACGACAAAACAGTGCCGTCGAGTCATGGGGAAGACGCCGAACACCTGCGCTATACGTTCTCTGATATTTGGCATCTGGACGAGGACGCGCAGTCCCGACGTGGCCAGGGGAACGTCGCGCCCGATGTTTGTAAGCCGTCCCAAGTGCTGCGTGTCATAGGCGCCTACTTGGATCGAATGGCAGCCCGCGCGTTTACGATATCCATGTCTGCTCATCTGGTTTCATTATGGTATGAAAGCGGCATCGGGTCTCGCAACTGGGAACGCTTCGATATGGCAAATGTCTATGACCGAGCCATCCATATGCTCCTCGGTCGATCGCACAAAAGTAACGGGTTTGT
>CAZILB010000079.1:14746-17365 GCA_964539925.1 uncultured Syntrophobacter sp.
AGGCGCCGCTGTCGATTCACGACGGGCAGGCGGCGGATTTTATGGTCCTGCATGATCGTCCCCGCGTCAGCGACTTCTTGATCTTCGAAACAGAACACCGCATTTGCGGTCATCACGTCTTGGCATCGAACCATTTCGGGATGGAGTTTGCCCGCCGTCGCGCGAACGGTGATATCGCGGTCGGTAATCACTCCGAGTAATGTGTCGCCATCGCAGACCGGAAGCATGCCGATGTCATGACCCCGCATCTTTTCAGCAGCATCACTCAATAGCGTGTCGCGTCGGACGGTTTCCACGTCGCGCGTCATGATCTCTTTCACCTGCATTGATTCCTCCCGATTTGAGTCATCTGCAATCGACACCGAAACTGTCTATCGAAAACAAAGTATCAAAAGGCATGCCATTCACACCGTAGCCGCAATCTGCGAACTCGAAGCCTCATTCCTATAGTTGTTGAGATGTGGGGATCAGGAAAAACCCTTCGTGAGGTGAAAATCACCGACAATTTGCAGGAAAAATACAGCCAGCTTGTCTAAGGTTTTTCTCGCGGAAAGATCGACCGCGCCCCTGCAGCGTCTTCTTAATAAAAGAGAATCTTGATTTTCACATGCGATGGCATGGGCGTTGCTCAGTCGTTGGAACATCTTGGCAGAACATCCTGCCGTTACTCGATCGGCAAACGACGAGAACGCGATCCGAGCAGGGAGGCATGAGGGAGGCATAATGACTTTACGACTACCACAAAAAATCACGCTGGGAGACTTGATTGCGGCTGTCACCGATGAGGTGTCACCCGTGGCCAGAGGCGCGCCGAACACAAATATTCTGGTCTCCTACATTGTGAGGGATCTGTTCGCGAGTCGGCGAGTGCGACTGAAGAAACGGGGAACGCTGAAAATTGCCTAGAGGGAGTCGATGATGAAGACACTTGGATACATATGGTGATCGGGACTTTTATTGGCATCGGCGTGCTCGACGCAGACCAGAACGGTGAAAACCGAATCTTATGAAACCACCCGGGATAATTCCAGGGGGGCGATGGCGTGGTGGCGAGGAAGAGCGAGACCACGGAGACGGAGAAAAGCGGTTCCGAGTCCGGTGGAATTATCAGCGGCACGGTAGATGTCGTGGGCAAGACCTTGGCCTTGCCGTTTCGCGCCTTTGGCGGCCTGATCGATTTGGTGTTTTAGGATGTACCCCACGAAAGAAGAAAAAGTATGCTGAACAATCAAAGAGGCAGAATTGGCTGGGTTCTCTTATGGGCGCTTGGCGTGCCGATACCGGTATTGTTGATTCTTTTCTTGTTGCGCGGCTGCACATGATCGATGCACTGACAAGCATGACGTCAAAGCGGGTGACGGTATGATGAGATCGAAACTATCGAACCGTGGGGAAACGTTGCGATTCGTCCTCTTCGTGTTCGCAGCATCGGCGATCCAGGGATGCGCGACGTTCTCCACCTCCCCCGATGCGCCGATACCGAGCCGGCCGGATCCATTGAGCATCGTTACTAGCGAGACTCCGCGCCCGGTTGCGCCTCGAGTCGAGTCTCAAAAGGTGCATGTCGGCTCGGCCTCCTGGTACGGACCGGGATTTAGCGGAAAGAAGACCGCCAGCGGCGAGGTTTTCGATGAAACGAAATTCACCGCGGCACATCAGACCCTGCCCTTGGGCACGAGAGCAAAGGTTACCCGTTTGAGTAATGGGAAGTCAGTAGAGGTGTTGATCAATGATCGCGGCCCCTACATCGACGGGCGAATTATCGACCTGTCGCAAGCTGCGGCTAGGGCGCTCGGATTCATCGAGCGCGGGGTTGTGGAAGTTGAAGTCGCAGTATTGGAATACGGGGTTGCCGCCGAGAATGCTCGAAATGTTGAGCGACAATAATGACACATCACAGATTCAAAAGCTCGGTCGTGAGCAGGTTTTGAGGTTAACGAAGTGGAAATGTATGTCGCTCTGCAACCGTTGGTGGCGTTGATCGCGGGAATTCTGATTCTCATGATTCCCCGACTGTTGAACTACATTGTCGCCATTTATCTGATTGTGAGCGGCATCTTGGGACTGGTTCGAATGTGAGGCCCGGGGATTAGAAACTTCTGAGAGAGAACAACGATGGATACTTCTAAAATCACGCGATGCACGACCGGTCATCTTCTGATGTATGACAGCGAAACAGACTGGACATGGTGTAATATCTGCGGCAATGACGGTCAATCGGTATCGCCGCCGGAGTTAGAACAGCGAAAGCGACTTTCGCGGAAAGGAGGAAACGTCGATGTTGAATTGGGCCGTAACTTTTCTTGTGATCGCGCTGATCGCCGGCCTGTTGGGCCTTAGCGGTATTGCCGGCGCGGCGACGCAGATCGCATGGATATTGTTCGTCGTGTTCTTGATCCTATTCCTCGTGGGTTTGGTCATGGGTCGACGACCGCCTGCCTAGGTTCGCGAAGGAATAGATCAAACGGTGAAAGGCTTCTTAAGACGCACGTTTGTTCCTGGATTCGACTTGTCCTGTAACCTGCCCGCACCAGGGTCCCGATCTTTGTGTCTCTGAAGACACCGGGATCGGGACCTCCCTCCTGCTATCGACTCGACGGCACAGGAGGCGGTTCGGTT
>CAZILB010000080.1:0-9617 GCA_964539925.1 uncultured Syntrophobacter sp.
TAAAATCGTCTGGCTCGGCCCCAATATGAAGAAGTCGTTTAACGCCACGCTGTCAGCCCTAAGAAAGACCGGCGGATTCCATACCAGCCCGTCAGATTTTGGCGTCAGGACGTTGCAATGCTAAGGTACCCTCATGAGCCAGCCTAAAAGCGCGCCTGTTTATTTCGAAATGGGGATAGTCGAAAGCACGAATTGTTGGGAAGGACAATGTGCCGGGGAGTTTGTTTTCGGTGCTGATCGAACGGCACGATCCTGGATCTTCGCAGAAATGGAAGAAAATCCGACTATTTATTTGATTAGCCCGCGTTTTTTGTTCGCAAGCTGCCGATAATTTCATCCGTCTGGCCCGGACGTTACGTAGCTCTAGTTAGAGAATTGACATCAGATTGCATTTTTGCGTAAGGTCCCCAAGGTCCGGCCGATCGGAAACGTCGTCTACTGCCCTGCCCTAAACGGAGGAAGTTTATGCGGTTTTCAACTGTGAGCTTCGTGTGTCTGTTATCGATTTTGTTCTTGCTGCCCGACTCGACGCCGGCGCAGCTGCCTTTTTATCAAGGCAAAACCATAACCATCGTGGCGGGGACCGCTCCCGGAGGGGCGGGAGATCACCGAACAAAGGCGCTGATTCCCTCCTTGCGGAAGCATATTCCCGGCAATCCGACGATCGTGACCGAGCACCGCGCCGGCGGCGGCGGACGGCAGGCGGCGAATTATATTTTCCAGACTGCGAAACCGGACGGGCTGACGGTGGGGGCCTTGAGCGGCGGTGTCGTGGCGCTGAACGTGCTCGGCGCCACCGGCGTCATGTACGACATCGACAAATTCATCTACCTCGGCAGCTCGGAAAGCACTTCGCACCAGATCATGTACACGCGAAGGGAACTGGGACTGACCAGCCTGGAAAAGTTGCGCGCGGCCTCGGGCATCAGGATCGGCGCCCAGGCGGTGGGACATCCCAACCACATGGCTGGACGATTGTTCGCCTACTTCCTGGGGCTCAAAGAACCGCGCTTCATCGTCGGCTATACGACGCCCGAAATCGAAGTCGCTCTCATGCGCGGGGAAATCGACGGCCGGGCGAACAACGTCGCGCAACTTCTTCACCGCAATCCGGACTGGGTGGAGAAAAAAGTGATGGACATCCACGCGATCCTCGAAATTCCGCACGGCGCCAAGCATCCTCGCTTTGGCCATGTTCCGGAGATTTCGACTTTCGCGAGATCCGACAGCGAGCGCAATCTCCTCTCGATCTACCGGACTTTGAGACATGTGGGCGCGCCCTATGCGCTCCCGCCGGGGACCCCAAAAGATCGGGTCGATATTCTCCGGGACGCCATGCGCAAGGCTTTCAAGGATCCGGATTTTCACAGCGAATACAAGAAACTTGCCGGTCAAGAACCCGACCCGCTCATGCCGGAAGAAATGGAGAAAGTCGTCAGAGAGATGCCCCGCGACGCCGAGGCGATCAACCTGCTGAAAACGCTATCCGGCGAAGGCACTTTCCCCGCGCGTTAAGGTTGGGCCAACTATGAAGAAGAAGACCTTTCGAATTCTCGTCGCATTCGCCGTTCTCCTTTTAATGCAGACGAGTCACAGCAGTGTTTGGACCGGTCTGGAAGCCGGCATGAAAGATGATGCGTCTCCAGTCGTCAAGGTCCTGGTTAAAACCACCCGAAGTTGGGATGAGGCGCTTTTGCCTAGTTATCCGCAAGGCCAGCCCGAGATCACTATTCTGCGCATTAGCATACCTGCGGGGACCCGGCTCGATACCCACCGCCATCCGGTAATAAATGCCGGCGTCCTGTTAAGCGGGCAACTCACAATCGTGACGATCGATGGGAAAACGCAGCATCTCAAAGCAGGAGATCCTATCGTCGAGCTGGTGAATACCGCACACTATGGCATTAATAACGGAAAGGTTCCCGCGGAGATAGTCGTCTTTTATGCCGGCGTGGTTGACCTTCCGATAACCGTGGTCGAACCGCGATGAACGGGTGTCGTTATAGCGCCTGCACAAAGTGGAGGGGATAACTTAGGGGGAGTCGCTTCTCCGGGGGTCACACGGGAAAGCGGCCTGTGCTGTTCTTGGTCTTACCTATAATGAAGCCAAAAATCACCGTGCTCACAATCGGCGTCGAAGATTTGGAGCGATCACTTCGCTTCTATCGCGATGGACTTGGGTTATCCACAGACGGAGTCGTCGGACGGGAATTTGAGTTTGGCGCCGTCGTATTCATTGAACTTCAAGCAGGGTTGCGCCTTGCGCTGTGGCCGCGCAAGAGCATCGCCCATGACAGTGGGCTAGCGTTGGGCCAGCCAAACCCAACGGAATTCACATTGGGACACAACGTTTCGTCCAAACGCGAAGTTGATGCCGTCATGTGTCAAGCCGAATGCGCTGGCGCAGCCGTCATTAAGCCTGCACAGGATACATTTTGGGGCGGATATGCAGGCTATTTTCAAGATCCAGACGGGCATCTGTGGGAAGTCGTCTGGAATCCGCAATGGGCGGAGTGACGTAGAGGCCTAACGGTGCCGCTGCCTGCGACTCCCGGAAAATTTGGAAATCGGGTTAAGGCCAATTTTGATAGAGGATTATGTACCGAGAGTCTTGTCTTAGCTAGGGATCACCCTGCCATCCGTCGATGATTGGCCAGTCGTACCGGCACTACGAAAGGAATCGAGATCCAGTGCGGGAAAGAAAAGTGGCCGATGCTCGGAACCGTGAAATCCAGACTCAATTGGCTCCCCTAATGACTCATCTAATGATGACCGACCTACGTTTGATATGCCCGTTGTGTTTGGTCTCCGGGCAAACGACCGAAGTTCACGGCGCGGATCGCCGCCGTTATTATCTTTGCGGCAATTGTTCGCTGATCTTTACGGATCCGGAACATGACCTGTCGCCCGCAGAAGCGAAGGCGTTTTACTTGACGCACGAGAATAGCATCGAAAATTCAGGATACGTGAATTTCTTGAATCGCGTCGTCCAACCGATGCTTGCGCATCTCGATCGCGGCATGAGAGGGCTCGACTACGGCTGCGGTCCCGGACCGACGGTGTCGCTCCTGGTGCAGCGACAAGGGATCGCCTGCGACGATTATGACCCGCTGTTTGCAGACCGCCCTTTACGACCGCCGTACGACTTTATTTTCTCCACAGAGTGCTTCGAGCATTTCCGCCGCCCGGAAGTTGAATTGCGGCGGATAAGTTCCTTGTTGCAGCCAGGCGGCATCTTGGGGGTTATGACCGAGCGGTGGACAACGCTGGAGGCGTTCGCAAATTGGTACTACACGCGCGACCCGACGCATGTTTGCTTCTACCACGCGAAGACGCTGGATTTTGTCTGCCGTCAATTCAGCTTTACCCCTGTATGGATGGACGCGAGCCGGGTAGCGATCCTGCGGCGGAATTCTTCCGGCTCGGACACCTCGACTCCCAGCTCTGAGGATCATGCGGTCAGCGTTTTCCGTGACCGAACGAAGCCGTAGATCACCAGCGCCGTTGTCGGCAGCGCCGCTGCGACCGCGATGGTCTGATTTGGAACAAGCACGACCGCGACCGCCAGTAAGCCGAGAGCGATCCTCAGCGGGACATCGAGCGACTTCTTTTCGCTGTAGGCGGCGTGCACGCTGCACACCACTCCCAGCGTGCCGGTCAAGACCAGCGCGAACGCAAAGAGTTGCTTGACGCCGGGCTCCACCACCAGCTCCGGGCGCGTAAAGACAGCGCCCATCAGGAGAAACAGCGGCAAGCAGATCTGAATTCCCTTCATCATCGTCCCCATGAAGGAAGCACCGGCAATGCGCGAGGTCACCGCTGCCACGATCGAAGTCGGCGGCGTCAGCTCGCCCCAGACACCGACAAAGAAGGCGAAAAAATGCACCGCCCAGGGATCGACGCCGGCCTTGATCATGAACGGCGCGATCACCAGCACGGTGATGATGTATGTCGGCGCCGGCGGCAGCCCGGTTCCGACCAGCGTCCCGAAGACAAATGCCACAAGAACCATGACCGTAAGATGGACGCCGGCGGCTTCCATAAGTAAAAACCCGAGCTTGGTCGGGATTCCGGTAATCACGAATGCCCCGGTCATGATCGAAAGCGTCGCTAAAAGCAGCGTGATGTCGGTCGTCATCTGGGAAAAGCCTTCGATGAACGAGCATAGAGATTTGCGCAGCTCGCCGAGCCTGACTTTGCGCTCGATCACCAGGGAAACAATAATTACCGCCCCGCAAAGTAGAACGGCGGTCCAGACGAAAACCCGCAGGGCGGCAAGCGTGGGCGGGAGGTAAACGACGCCCATCAGGTAGACCAAGCCGACAAGGACACCGAGATAAGCCAGCAGATTGATCCGATCCAAAACCCCGATCTCCGGCACCGCCACTTGAAACGCTCGCACTCGGTGCCGGGCGGCCATGAAGTATACCGCCGCCATGATGCCGGCAAAGTAGATGAGCGCCGGGGCGTACCCGCGCGCAACCACGTCGAAATAACTTTTGCCGAGAAAATCGGCCATGAGAAAGGCGGCGATCCCCATGATGGGCGGCATGAGCTGTCCGCCGAGAGAGGCCGCGGTTTCGATCGCCGCCGCCGACACGCGCGGCATGCCCGCGCCGATCATCGCCGGGATGGTCGCCGATCCGGTCGTGATGGCGTTGGCTGCGCTGCTGCCGCTGACGGCGGCCACGCTCAGCGAGCCCAACACCGCCGCCTGCGGCAGCGCCTGCGGTGAATAGCCGGCAACCCGCGAAGCCACTTTCAGGAGCGAATCGATGCAGCCAAAAGCCTGAAGCAAGCTCAACACCAACATGAAGGAACCAATGAGAATGAGCGCGAGTTGCGGCAATTGGGAAAACACCCCCGTGGTGATCTCCAGGCTCATCGACGTAATCACCCTGCTCCAGGTCAGTCCCGGGTGGCCGAAAAGCCCGGGAACGAGCCACCCATAGACGGTGTAGAGAAGGAGCAGCAGGTTAATCACGAAAAGGGCAAAATATTTCTGCCTGCAATACTCCATGACGAGAAGGAAAATAGTTCCGCCGAAAAGCAAATCGGTGGTATTCCAGATGCCGAGCCGGACCGTACGGATCTCCATAAACTCGACATTGAAGTAAATGCTCACCGACGCCGCGGCGCCGACGTAGGCGGCGGCGATCAGGTAATTCAAAAACCGTCCCAGCTTGGGATAGAGTCCGCCGGTCCTGAGAGCGTCGAGGGTAAAAAGAATAAAGGTTACCGGCACCAGGGTGACGGCGAGCAGAGTCGGACCGCCGGCGCCGGTAAAATAATAGCGCAGGAGATAAACAAGAAACGCGAACGCGGTAACGAAGAAAAGAGCCGTAATCCAAGCCGGCGCCGGCTTCGCGGAAGCATCCACGCTCGGCTCAACTCCACTCTGAACTGCCAGTCTGCCGAACAAATCTCATCGGTCGTCTCACGGGACGGCGGCGAAGAGGGGCAGGTTTGAAACCTGCCCCTACGATGCGGTCGCTCGAAACATAAATTTGAAGGCGAAGCACAATTTTACTTGGGTTTTGCAATGCGCTTGTCCCACTTGGCATCCCAGACGCCGCGTTCCTTCATATATCTGGCGAGGCCGGGATGGACCATGACATCGTCGACGGACGACTCGACACCGCTGCGCTGAAACTTGGGCATGCCGGCCTTGAGCTGCGCAAACGAAGCGTCAGCTTTGACAAGCTCATCGATATTTTTTTCAATCACCGTCAACATCGTGTATACGTCGTTCTCCGGGATCTCCATACCGAGATGGAATCCATAGAAAAAAGGCACGAACAGCATCTTGTCCACATGGACGGTCTTCTTAAAGATCTTCGGGCTGACCTCCACCACTTGCATCCCCGCTTTGCGGATTATCTCGATCTCCGAGGGGCTCGGATTCAAGATCGCGAGGTCTGTGCCAAGCTGCGCTTCCACGAGCCACGGCGCCGGGCTCGTGTGGCCCGCCGTGTAGACGATCAGTCCTCTGATGTCGCCTCTTTCCAGGGCCGAGCCCGCCATTGCCAGGTCCACTTCCACATATTTGTGCTTCAGGCCAACGGCGGTCATCGCTCTCTCTAATGTCGCTCGAACGTCCCAGGGAAGTGGTCCCGTAAAAACTCTCTCGCCGGAAAGGTCCCGCCACTGCTTGTACTTCTTTCGGTCCCGGCCCAGCATCCCTAGGCCGACTTCGAGAGTAAAAGTCCAAAACGATTGAACAGGCTGCCGTTTCATCTGAGAACGAAACCCTTTGAACCTGTCGGCATCCCGAGCCATTTCGTAAAAAGCGATATCCGCGCCGTAATACCCGTCGAACTGCCCGATAGCATAGCCCTTGACGCTGGCAATGGCTCCGGGGGTTGGCAGAACATTCACCCGGTAGCCTTTCATCTCGCGATTGAGAAGCTGCGCCAAACTGACCAGAGCCTTGTGGCCCGAAGACCCGACGGCGGAAGTGCCCCAGGAAAGATCCTTGGCTTGCGACCAAGCGATTGACGGTGTCAGAAGAAACAACCCCAGGGCGATTGCGGCAAACCGATATTTTTTCATGGTTATTACCCTCCGTTTCTCCGGCTCTGTCTCCGGGGCACCGATTCTAGTTGGAAACACCCATCGCTTGCAACCACGGTTTTTCACCGCCGTTTCGACCCGCTGTGATCGCAACCAACTTTTTTCCGTGAATCGCTGTACGTTCGGCCCATGAAACGAGATACTCGACCTCATCTTATTTATGGCCCTATGACCGGGGTCGAACGCCAGGGCACGGGAGCACTCTTTTGAACGCGACATTTATCGAGATCACGACGATTCTCGTTTCGGCGGCAGCCATCGGACTCGTGGCGCTGCTCTTGCGCCAGCCGCTGATCGTGGCCTTTCTCGTCGTCGGCATCGTTTCCGGCCCGGGAGTGCTGGGCATCGTGCAGGCGCACGACTATGTCGCGCTGCTCTCCGAGATCGGCGTGGCGGTTTTGTTATTCGTCGTCGGGCTCAAGCTCGATTTGGGGCTGGTTCGCACTCTCGGCGGCGTTGCGCTGGCGACCGGGCTCGGGCAGGTCCTGTTCACGTCGCTGTTTGGGTTCGTCATCTGTCTGGCGCTGGGGATGGAGCCGATCGCCTCCCTTTACATCGCCGTCGCGCTCACTTTTTCGAGCACGATCATCATCGTCAAATTGCTCAGCGACAAACGCGAGGTCGATTCGCTGCACGGGCGCATCGCGCTCGGTTTTCTGATCGTCCAGGATCTGGCCGTGGTGTTCGCGATGATCGCGCTCTCCGCGCTCGGCGTCGGCGCACAACTCGAGGGACGTTCGGCGTGGCTCGCCCTGGCCCAGGCCGCCGGCGGCGGCGCCTTGTTGCTTGTGCTGCTCGCCCTGTTCATTCGTTTCGTGGCCGATCGGTTGTTGCACGCCGTCGCCAAAGTCTCGGAACTTATGGTGACTTTCGCGATCGCTTGGGCGCTCGGCCTGGCCGCGGTCACCGACTTCATGGGTTTCGGCAAGGAACTTGGCGGCTTGCTCGCGGGAGTGAGCTTCGCCTCCACCGGTTTTCGCGAGGCCGTGGCTTCGCGCTTGGGAACGCTGCGCGACTTTCTGCTGCTCTTCTTTTTTGTCGCCTTGGGCCTCCAACTCGACCTTTCGCTGCTCGGCGCGCAGGTGCCGGCGGCGCTGCTGCTGTCGCTGTTCGTGCTGATCGGCAATCCGTTGATCGTGATGGTCATTATGGGAGCCATGGGATATCGCAAACGCACCGGCTTTCTCGCCGGTCTGACGGTGGCTCAGATCAGCGAGTTTTCGCTGATCTTCATGGCGATGGGCCTGACGCTCGGCCACGTCGAAGGCGAAGCCATGGGACTGGTGACGCTGGTCGGCATGATCACGATCACGCTCTCCACCTATATGATTCTTTACTCGCAGCAGCTCTACAATTGGAGCGAACCGCTGCTCGGCGTCTTCGAACGAAAAATCCCCCACCGGGAGGAAGCGGCCGATGCCGGGGACTACGTGCGCATGCTCTGCGATGTGGTCATGGTCGGTATCGGACGCTACGGCGGGGCGCTGACGAACGGACTTGAGCAACACGGCCTGACGGTTCTCGGCGTGGACGCCGATCCGGAAGCCGTGCAAGCCTGGGCCAAGAGCGGGCGACCGGTGATTTACGGCGACGCCGGCGACCCAGGACTATGCACCGAGTTGCCGCTGGACCACGCCCAATGGGTGCTGATTGCGATTCCGCCGCATCCGGTCGGGCTGGCGCACGCCGATCCGCGCCACGCTTTGCTGCACGCGCTGCGCAGCCGCGGCGGCGCGTTCAGGATCGGCGTGATCGCGCGCGATGAGCAGGAAGCCGTAGATCTAAGGGCACTCGGCGCCGATCTGGTCCTGCAACCGTTACCCGACGCCGCGGTGCGCGCCATCGAACGGATCACCGGCGAATGGGAGCGCGTTTAGCGACGAAGTTTTTTAGCTGTATTTTTTCAGCACTTCCCTGGCGATGACCATGCGCATGACTTCGGAGGCGCCTTCGGTGATCATGCGGCTGCGCTGGTCGACGAACCATTTGGCCAGCGGCAAATCGAGGGTCAGACCGATGCCGCCGTGGATCTGGAGCACGCGATCCACCACCCGAAAAGACATCTCGTCGGCGAACAGTTTCGCCATATACGCCTCGTTACGAATATCCTGCTTTTGATCGTTCTTCCAAGCGGCTTGATACACCATGAGTCGGGAGGCGTGCAGCTCGACGTAGGAGTCCGCCAGTTTGAAGGTGATTCCTTGCCGTTCCGACAGCGGCTTGCCGAAAGTTACACGCTCCTTGGAGTAGCGGGCACCCATCTCGATGCAGCGTTCGGCGACGCCCAGGGCGCGCGCACCATGCTTCAACCGGCCGATGCCGAGCCATTTTTGCGCGAGCTTGAAGCCCTCGCCTTCCGTACCGACGAGATTTTCCGCCGGCACCTTCATATCGTCGAAGGTAATATGCCACGGCTCCTCGCCCATCATGGTCTTGTACTTGGTCACCAGCGTGAGCCCCGGCGACTTCATATCGACCATGAAACAGGAAATGCCGCCGCGGGCGCCCTTCGCCGGATCGGTCACCGCCATGAGCTGTCCGAAGTCGGCGTCGCCCGCACCGGTAATAAACCGCTTGGTGCCGTTGACAATGTAGTAATCGCCCTGGCGTACCGCCCGGGTCTTCATCGACGCCGGATCGGAGCCGGCGTCGGGCTCGGTCTGCATAAAGCAAAGCTTTTTTTCGCCGCGCAGGATCGGGTCCATGAAACGCTTTTTTTGTTCGTCGTTGAGCGCATACAGGATCGGCCGGACCTCCGGCCCAAAAATGCCCTGCCCGCGCGACGGCAGCGCGATGGTGCGCGCGATCTCTTCCCAC
The DNA here is from genome assembly GCA_964539925.1 of uncultured Syntrophobacter sp. Taxonomy (GTDB): domain Bacteria; phylum Desulfobacterota; class Binatia; order UBA9968; family UBA9968; genus DP-20. The sequence goes on from CAZILB010000080.1 coordinate 9,391, forward strand.
ACCAACACTTGGGCCAGGCTTCCCAATCCGCCGCCGCCGTGCTCTTCCGGCACGTCGAACATCCACAGCCCCATTTCCTTGGTTTTTTTCTCCAGGCGCATGCGAATATCGGGCTTGAGCTCCATATTTTCGATCGAGTGCATCTCGATGGGAATCAGCTCTTTATCGACAAACTTTCGCACCGTGTCTTTGAGCATCTGCAGTTCTTCAGGCAGATTGAAATCCAT
>CAZILB010000080.1:9717-17340 GCA_964539925.1 uncultured Syntrophobacter sp.
ACTTTCGCACCGTGTCTTTGAGCATCTGCAGTTCTTCAGGCAGATTGAAATCCATTCGTCTCCTCCGAAGCTTGGCTCCGAACGTTCAAGCGCTGGGCTCTGTTCAATGTTCAAAGTTCAACGATTTGCGGAATGGAATCCCGCTGGCTATCTTGAAATTTCCTTGAACTTTGAACTCTTGAACTTTGAACGACCTATTTTTTCTCTTCAACCTTAAACGACCCCAGTCCCGGCCGGTATTCCTTGCGCGCGAACTGCTGCAGGCCGGGGCGGCCGCCGATCGCCTGTTTGGCCTTGTCGGAAATAAGCCCGGAAATCTCGTAGGCCACATCCGGATGCGAGTAGAACGTGTAGTACCAGGCTTCTTTGACGGCGTTCAGTGCCGAGGGCGCTTTTTCTTTCAGATTGTCGGCGACATCCATGACCTCTTTGTCCAGGTCGGCACGCGGCACCGCCCTGGTGATCAAACCGATGCGCTCGGCTTCCTTGGCGTTCATCGTCTTGCCGGTCAAAGCGTAGTAAAGACCGTGTTTCGGCTGTAAATGTTCGGTCAGGACTATCGTCACTTCGCCGCCGGGAAAATGGCCGAAGTTGACTTCCGAAAGCCCGAACTGCACGTCGTCGGCGGCAATCGCAATATCGCAGCCGGTGACCACCGTGAATCCGCCGCCGAACACCCAGCCGTTGATCTTGGCGATTACCGGCTGCGGCATCTTGCGCAGCATTTCGTTGCGCCACCGGCGCGACTTCTCCCGCACCTCGTCGCGCACGCGATCGGGCTGGGAGTCCATCTCGATGAAATACTGCTTCAGATCCTGACCCGCGCAAAAGCTCTCGCCCGCCCCGGTAATGACGATCACGCGCGTTTCCTTGTCGTATTTGAGGTCGGTCAGGCAGTCGTACATGTCCCGGTGAAGCTGCGGGCTCATGGCATTGCGCTTCTCCGGGCGATTAAATGTAATCGTCGTGACCCCGTCCTTCTTGTCAACCAAGAGTGTTTGATATTCCGCCATGGTCGTCCCTCCCTTGTAGATCTTGAAATTATCTTTGCTCCGAGTCCTACTGTACTTGCGTTTAAACTGTCAATTACGCATTCCCGCTCACTCCAACGCGCCATCGCTCTTGAGTTCGGAAATCTCCTTCTGGTTGTAGCCCACCACTTCGCGCAGCACCGCCTCGGTGTCACGGCCGAGCACCGGAAACTCCCAGCGCCGGGTCAATTTGGCGTTGGCGAACTGCAGCGGAAAGTTCGGCAGCACCACCCGGCCCAACCGCGGGTTTTCCACGGCGACGATGAAGCCGCGCGCTTGGAGCTGCGCGTCGTTGACCAGATCTTCGCCGGTTTGCACAACGCCGCAAGGCACGCCGGCTTGCTGTAAACGATCCCTGATTGCGAAGGCATCCCGGCGCTCCGTCCAGCGCGAGATCGCGGCGTTAAGTTGCGCGCGATGCCCGAGCCGATCGCTCATGGTCTTGAAGCGGGAGTCTCCGGCGATATCAGGTCCCAGGATGGTCGCCAGGGCGGTCCATTGTTGGTCATTTTCCGCGGCAATGACGCACCAGCGGTCCTCGCCTTGGCAGCGGTAGCAATCGTGCGGCGCCGCGGTCAGCGACGCATTGCCGGTCGGCTCGGGATCTTTGCCAGCGGATGCCGCTTCCATAAGACTGGCGCCGATCATGAACGCCGTCGCTTCGGACTGCGCCAGGTCGATGAATGCGCCCTTCTTTTGGCGATCGCGATAGAGCCCGCCGGAAACAATGATGATCGCGCACAGCACGCCGGAGACGTAGTCCGGAAACACCGTCTGGGCGCCGACGGGCGGGTTGGTATGGCCCGGGTGATTCCACATATAAGTGAGTCCGGTGAAGGCGGTGATATTCACGCCGACAGTGGAGAAATGGCGCTTCGGGCCGGTGGTGCCGAGACCCGGCATGCGCAAGTTCACGATATCGGGATTCACTTTGCAAAGCTGGTGGTAGGCCAGCCCGATGCGCTCGACGACATCGACACTATAGTTGTCGAGCACCGCGTCCGCCTTCGCCACCAGATCGTGCAGCACCCTCTGCCCCTTCGGATGTTTGAGATTGACCGTGAACGAGCGCTTGTTGCGGTTGAACTCGAGAAAACGCGGCGAAAGATTGGGGTCTTCGCCGGTGCCAAAAAAACGAAAAGGATCCATGCCGCCCTTGCTCGACTCGACTTTGATGACATCGGCGCCCAACTCGGCGAGGATCGTCGTGCCGTACGGGCCGGCAAGCACGTGATCGAAGCTTACGATGCGCAGGCCTTCGAGCGGCGCGCCGCGGCTCTGTGCCGCATTCGACGATCTGACACCCCCCTCTCTTTTCTCCCCGGTATTCGGGGAGATGTGCGAGGGGGTCCAGTTATCCAGCGCCGGCACGCTCCCCACCGCCGGCCGCTCGCCGTCGATGACGAACGGCATGGCCGGCTGTCGGGTGGCGCCGAATCCCCCATGCGCCACCGGCGCCATGAAGCCGCGCTCGCGCACATGCTCGTCATTGGCGAAGCCCAGAGGAGTATTCACCGGGACGCAGGGGATGCCCTTCGTTTGCAACAACTCGGTGATCTCGGCCATGGTGAACTTGCCGAGGAACGCTTCCACCGCGGGATTGAGCTCATCGGCGTGAGCGCGCCGGTAGATGTTGTTGAGCCAGTCCGGCGCGTCGAACAGCGCCGGATGATCTTTCCATACGCTTAAGAACAATTTCCAATGTTGCCGCGTGACGTAAAGATAGATGAAACCGTCGCGGCAGGGGAATATTTTCGCCGGCGCGACCGACCCATGCTGGCTGCCGGCCCGTTTTGCGATTTGTTTCTCGTTCGCCCACAGACGAATGATATGTTCCTGCGTCGCCAGGGTTTCCTGCATCGACGCGTCGACATGATCGCCTTGGCCGGTGCGCTCGCGCCGGTAAAGCGCGGCGAGCAATCCCGCGGTCGCGAAGAGGCTGGCAAAGTAATAGGCCTGGGTCTCGGGCGGCCGGCAAGGCGGCAAGGACGGATCGCCGGCGATGTACAAAAAACCGCTCTCAGCCAGTCCGACGAGATCGTTGCAGGCGAAATTACTCTTCGGACCGGTCTGGCCGAACACGCTGATCGAGGCCATCACGATGCCTGGGTTGATCTTTGCCAAGTCTTTATAGCCAAGCCCCATAGCGTCCAGCTCGCCCGGCTGAAAACTTTCGATCACCACATCCGCGGCTTCGACCAACTTGCGAAACGCGTCCCGGTCGCTTTCTTTATCGAGGTCGAGCACCTTGCTCGCCTTGCCGGCGTTCAGATGGGCGAACGTCGTGCTCAACTGCTTGCCGCCGGCGGTTTTTACGAACGGCGGCAAGTTGCGCACCGGGTCTCCTCCCGGCGGTTCGATCTTGATCACTTCCATGCCAAGATCGGCGAGCAGGCGGCCGGCCAGTTGGCCGCTCAGGCCGGTTAAGTCCAACGCTCTGTAACCTTTGAGAAATGCGACACTCATAGTTACCTTAATCCTGCTTTCCTTTAACGATTATTTCTAATCAGCCGTGCAGCGTTAAAATCCGCAGCACGAAATCCGAAATTCGAAACAAACCCGAATGACTAAAACTTTGAAAATTCCAAACAAATTCCTTTCGGATTTCGATATTCGAATTTCGAATTTATTCTGTCCTTACGCTCCTACGTAGCGGCTGCGCATGTCATTTAGAATTTCCGCCGCCTCTTGAACCATTCTTTCGACGATCGCGCGCGCCGGCCTGGCGCTTTTTTCCTCGCTCAGCATGCCGGCAACTTGCCCGCCGGGAACTTGCAGCACATCGACCCGATGCGCCGCCTCGGCAGCGCGGCGAATCTCATCCATGGCATTCCCTTGGTAGGGCGTCGGCATCGCTTCGAGTCCCGAATCCATCCAGGCTTTGATCACCGGGCTGCGGTAATGGCGCGCGTAGTGGCCGCTGGTGTAGGCCGTGCGCACGAAGTCTTCCGAACTGCCGGTGAGAATTTGCTTTTTGTAAACCGGATTGATGCCGCACTCCTCGCTGACCAAAAAAGCCGTGCCGCACCAGACGCCCACCGCGCCCAGAGCCAGTGCCGCAGCCACCCCGCGGCCATCGCTGATGCCGCCCGCGGCCACCACCGGTTTCGGCTTCACGGCGTCGACGATCTGCGGGATCAGCGGAAAGTTGCCGATGGTGCCCGTGTGTCCCCCCGCTTCGTAACCCTGCGCGATGATCACGTCGGCGCCTTTGCGCGCATGGCTGAGGGCGTGTTTCACCGCGCCGGCGAGCGCCATGACTTTGATCCCGCGTTCATGCGCCAGGGGCACGACCTCCGCCGTGTCGCCCAGGCCGATAATCAAGATCGGCACGTTCTCTTCGAGAATGACTTTTAACTGCTCGCGCGTCGCCTTGGGCGTTTTCACCCAACTCTTCCGGTCCGGCGGCTGCGGCGTAAGGCCGAGTTTGGGGATGAGTTCGGAGGTGAACTTGGCATGCTCGGGAAACCTTTCTTCGATCTCTTTCCGCACCTCGTCCGGGTCGGGGATCTTCACGTCTTCCATCTTCGGCAGTGTGATATCGACGCCGAACGGCCTGTCGGTGAGCTTTCGTACCGCGCGAATTCGTTCGCGGATCACTTCCGGTCGAATCGAGCTGCCGCCGATGCAACCCAGGCCGCCGGCGTTCGACACCGCTGCGACCAGTTCCGGCGGCGTGGTCATGCCCTCCTTGTCCCAACCCATGCCGGCCTGGATGATCGGCACTTGAATCCCTAACAAATCACAGAGGGGAGTCCGCAGCATAGTTCCTCCTTAAAAAGCAGACCCATCGCTTGCGCTCAGGGTGGCACCAGGCAACCCACATCGTATCCATGATGTCATTCTGAGCCGTAGGCGAAGAATCTCGTCTTCTAGGGATTCCGATCACGAACACGATCACGTCATTTCTTCCGATCCTCCGGCTTCACGTATCCGGTCGTGCCGCCGCCCTTTTGCGAGTGGAGATATCCCTCCACGTCGCTCAATGGATTGGTGTAGTAACGCATGCGGTGCGATACCAGATCGTCGGTCTTGAGCGCGGTCAGAAAGTCCATGTCCTTTTGCATGTACGCGGCGATTTTGGCGCTCTCCAGCGTCACCGCGTTGCGGCTGCCCAGTTCATTGGCCAACTGCTCGACGAACGGCGCCAATTGGTCATCGGCGACCACTTCGGAAATGAGTCCGATTCTTTCGGCCTGCGCGGCCGTGAGATTTCTTCCCGTAAGCTGGATGTAAAACGCTTTCTTGAACGGCACTCCGCTGTGAAAAAGCGTCGACGTCGCCACCGCGCCGTAGCTGCCGCGAATGACTTCCGGCATGCCGAAGCGCGAGGATTCGGCAGCGATACAGAGATCGTGGCCGTTGATCAGCGCCAGGCCGCCGCCAAGGCACCAGCCGCGCACGGCGGCGACGGTCACCTGCGGCATGCTGCGGAGCAAGCGAACCACCTCGTAGGTCGAACCGGCGTGATCCCACTTGCGCTTGCGCTTCCAGGATTCGCGCAGATCGTAAAGGTCCAACCCGGAAGAATAGGAGTCGCCCGCGCCGGCGGTGACGATGCATTTGATCTTGTCGTTTTCCGCCAGCGACTTGAGCGCACCGATCAATTCGTTCAATAACTTCTGGCTCAGCGCGTTCTTTTTTTCCGGCCGGTTGAAGGTCAACCACGCGACCCCCGCGTGTTCATCGAGTTTCTGCAAAATCGTGGTCAGATCGGCCATCGCCCACCTCTAATTCAGTCAAAGGTTCTTTCCTGATCCCTATCAGAACTTGCGGGGAATCATCAAACGAATCGAAACAGGAGAGCGAAAAAAGCTAAAGCCACTTGGCCTTGCGGAAGCGGTAAAAAAGGTAGATGTCGATCAACACCATCACCGTCAAAGTCACCGGGTAGCCATGCGGCCACTGGATTTCCGGCATATGCTGAAAATTCATGCCGTAGATTCCCGCGATCATGGTCGGCACGGCGATCAGGGCGGCATAGGCCGCCAGGCGCTTGGTCACTTCGTTCTCTTGCAAGGAAACCAGCGACAGACTCACTGAGATCGCGGTGGTCGCCATGTCGCGCAGGCTGTCGATGGATTGATTTAAGCGCACCAGATGATCCGACACGTCGCGGAAGTACTCCTGCAAGGGCAAACACAGCGGCGGCACCCGCCCGCCGTGCAGCCGGCTCCCCACCTCCAGCAGCGGCTCGGCGGCGTGCCTCAAGATCATCAGCTTCTGCTTGATTCCGTATAAGGCTTCGATGCTCGCCCGCTCGGTCTGTTTGGCGAAGATTCTTTCCTCTACCTGTTCCAGTTCCGTTTCGATGGTATCGAGAACGGGAAAGTAGCGGTCCACAACCGCGTCCATCAAAGCGTAAAGGACGTACGCCGAGCCATGGCTCAGCAGCCCAGGCTCGTTTTCGCAGCGTGCGCGCACCTCGGTAAAGCCCTGGCGCGAGCGGTGGCGCACCGAAAGTACATAATTTTCCCCGACGAAAATGCATACCTCCCCGACGTTTATCTCCTCGCCGCTGGCTTCCACCATGTGCATGACGACAAACAGCGACGGCCCATATTCCTCGATCTTGGGCCGTTGATGGCCCTTCATCGCGTCCTCCACCGCCAGCTCATGCAAACCAAACTCCTTTTGCATAACTCTGAGCTCCGCCGGCTCGGGGTCATTGAGCGCCACCCAGACGAAACATCCCGGCTCGTTGACGAACAGGTGAATCTGACTGACCGGAATTTCGGCAAGTTTTTTGCCGTCCTGGTAGGCCGCGCAATGGCTCAGCATGGTGACGGTGTTTTGATGTTGATACGCCGGGGCGGGGGCTTAACGTTTCTCAATATCGCTTAAATTCACCAGGTCCCGCTGCCCGCTGTTGCGATACATCCGCTTGCCTATGCGCGGATAATCGACCACGTCCTGCGGCAATCGTTGACCGATCACCAGGCAAACCAGCGGCACCGCGCCGTCGTTGATCGTTTCATGCGCAGATCCGCCGGCCGGGAGACCGATGAAATCTCCCGGTCCGATCTTGTGCCGCTCATCGCCAATCACTTCCATCCCATGGCCGGATAAAACGTAGATCGCCTCTTCCTCGTACCTATGCGCATGAAACTCCGTCGATTTATCTCCAGGGGCAATCGTAATCAAGTGAATCCCGATCTTTCTCAAGCCCGCTTCGTCTCCCAGTGACTTGTTCAAGCGAACCGCGGCAGGATTGAGCGAGTGCACCCTTTTGACACCTTCCATGGCCGCAATCTTTTCAACGGATAAATACATGGTCGCCTCGTGAATTCTCGTTCAAGCCGTTCAAACAGTTCAATGCGTTCAACAGGTCTGAAATCAAAAAGGAGATCATTCACTCATCACGTCGCTCAAATCATTCGGTCTTTTCATTCGTCCTTCCTCTTTATAGACCTGCAAGTCCTCAAGGTTATTGCCGGCATTCTTAGCTTAAACGACTGGAACGATTTGAACGACTGAAACGGTTTGAACGAGCTATTCCTCTTGTAATAAGAACGGCACGACAATCTCCGCCAGCTCCTTCGGCTTTTCATGCGGGATGTGGTGGCCGGCGCCCTCCACAGGTACGATCTTG
>CAZILB010000081.1:0-9200 GCA_964539925.1 uncultured Syntrophobacter sp.
TTAGAAATTCTGGATCCAAGAAGAGAACGCAAAAAACACCATGTCTCCCGCAAAGACGCAAAGGGAGTAAGGTTGGGAGAAACAAGAGACACTTTTGCTTTGCGCTTTGGCAGCTTGGCGGAATAAATATTTTTGCAGCCGTTCCGTCCAGTATTTCTGAGATAAGAATTTAACAGCTGGACTCAGCGCTGGGGGCTCCGGCGGGCCAGTTCCTTTCGCGCTTCGCGGAGAAACGAGAAATCGAGCAACGAAGCGGGATCGACGGCAAGGGTTCCCTTCTTGCCCACGTCCTGCAACATCAAAAGTATCTGACGCACTTTTTCGGTGCTGATCTCGCCGTCGGAAGTCAGGATCTCCAGCGCGTTGGGGTAGGCTTTGGCTGCGATGTTGCGGGGGATCTCAAAGTGAGCCGCGAGAAATTCTATGGCGGCAACCTTGTCCCGGCGAAATCGATCAAGGGATCTTAGGCTGGCGCGGACGATGCGTTTCACTTCTTGCGGTCTGGACTTGATCTTTTGGGCAGAAACGACGATGCCGTTTGATGAAGCGGCGTCGGGAACCGACTGGCCGAGAAAAGTGAGCAGGGTAAGCCCGTGCTCGGCGGCCATCGCGTTGAAAGGGGGCGCCAGTACGGCCGCGTCCAAAACACCTCCTAAAAGACTCTGCAGGGCCGTGGGTGAATATTGCCCCGAAACGTAACCGACATCGCGGTCCGGATCGAGGCCCTGTTGGCGCAAAAATCGTTTCAGGATGATCTGCGGCGTGTCGCCGGGAAAACTAACGCCGATCCTCTTGCCGACGAGTTCGCGGGCGCTCTTGATCTCGGGACGGGCGACCAACCAAAAAGGCGTCTTATCGTCGAGGGCAAAAACCAGTTTGAGCGGGAATCCCTGCGCCGCGGCACGCAGGGCGGCGCCGCCGTGGGTGATGTAGTCGACATGGCCGGTTCCCAAGGCGGCGATGGCCAGGTCGGTGCGCAAGGTCATGAACTCCACGTCGAAACCTTCGTCCGCGAAAAGGCCGTGCTTGACGCCGAAATAAAGCGGCGCGTACTGCATGGCCACAACCGGCTGGCCCAGACGTATTTTCGTCGCCGCGGAGCAAGGCGAAAAAACGGCAGTTAAAACGACCTGGAGCATCGCAAGCGGCGCCAGGATCGAAAGAAGCGTAAACCACCCACGACCGTTCTTCATGCCGCTTAACCTTTCATGAATCTCGGCTTGATGAGCGCGATCAGCGCGGGCAAGAGGAGCAGGCCGCCGAGCATGTTCATGGTGAGAATGATCAGCAGTTGAGAGCCCATCTCCGCCTGAAACCTGAGCGGGGAAAAAGTCCAGAAGGCAATGCTCGCGGAAATCAAAAACGCCGTGTACAGCACCGCTCTTCCCGCCGTCGCCACGCCGTCCAAGAGCGCCTGATTCAAGTCGCTCTCACCGCGGCGCCGATACTCTTCGATGGCCCGCGAGACGATATAGATGGCGTAATCCTCGCCGAAGCCGATGCCGAGGCTGATGACCGGGAGCGTGTTGACGTTGAGTCCCACGTTCCAATACGCCATCAGCGCCATGCCGAAGGTATTCGACATTAAGACCACGCCGACGAAAAGTAAACCGGCGGTCAGGGAGCGAAAACCGATGGCGCAAAAGATCAGCTGGGCCAAAAGCATGAGACCCAGAGTAAGCTTGTCGGAGCGGGCGATCACCTCGTTGGCCGCGGCGAGCACGCCGGCGTAGCCGCTGGCGAGCTTGAACTCGGCTTCCTCCATGGGGTTCTCGTCGATAAACTCTTGGGCGCGGTCGATAACGTCGCGCAGCGTGTCGCCGCGGTGATCGTAAAGAAAGAAGGTCACCCGGCCGTGCTGGAAGTTGTAGTTGACCCAGCGGTCGAAATCGCCGGGTTCGCTGCCATGTTCGGCCACCATCAAGATGCCGCCGACCTCGTCGCTGGTGCGCGGCAAGAGACCCCAACGGGGATCGTTGTGGTGCAGCACGGTATTGATCTGGCGCGTGAGATCGACCAGGGAGTCGCTGGAGCCGACGTGGGGCGAGCGCAGCATGTGGCGTTGAAATGCCTCGATTTGTTCCAGCACCCGGGGCGATTTCATCGTGCCTTCGGCTTCTCCCTCGACGATCACGTAAAGATGGTCGGTGCCTTGAAATTTATCGTTGATGTGGCCCACGCTCTGGTTGTATTCGGACTCCGGCCAGAGAAGCGGCGAGCCGGGGCGGGAGTCGCCGACGGTGAGAAATTGATACCAGTAAAGGCTCCAGAGGATCACGGCGGCGAATCCGGCGATCACCACAAAACGTCCCGACGCGTGCACGCAAAAGCGCCCCACAAGCCGAAGCGGCGCTTCGAGCCAATGGCCTTCGCCGCCCTGGACAATCTTGCGCGGCGTTGGAAAATAGCAGCAAAGAATCGGATCGAGAATCACCACCGAGACCAGATTGCTGAGCACCCAGAAACTGCCGGCGATGGCGAGCTTGGTAAGGATCGGCATGGGCGCCACCAGGAGCACGGTCAAGCCGATTGCGTCGGTCACGATGGAGATGCTGCCGGGCATGATCAGGCCTGCGGCCGATTCGATGGCCGCTTTTTCCTTGTCGCCGTAGCGTTCGAGCTCCTCGAAGAACCGTTCGCGAAACTGAATGGAATGGCTAATGGTTCGGGCGGCGATCAGAAACGGCACCACCAGGATCAAGGGTTCGAAGTTATAGCCCATCAGGGCGGTAAAGCCGGTGCCCCAGACGAATGTGATCAGTGCCGAGATCACGGGAATGACGACGCCGTTCCAGTTTCGGTAGTAAACAATCAAAATGGCGAGCATGCTCAGGCAGGTCAGAGCGATGATCAAGCCGATGGAGTGGAGGTAATGATAAATCCAGCCGTAGAGAATCGGCTCCCCGGCCGCGAAAACCCGGGTGTTGCCGTCCTCCGCTTCGCTGATCCCCTGGCGGACGCGCCGGAACAGGTCGGCGTAATCCAAACGTTCTTCATGGAACGCCGCGCTGATGAGCGCCGCTTTGCCGTCTTCGGAGACCAGGCGTCCGACGACGGTGGGATTGGCGTAGACGATGTTGCGCAGCCGCTCGATCTCCTCGGGAGTGCGGGGAACGTCGGGCCACATCACGGGCTCGACTTCGATGCCCCAGCCCGTGGAGCGCACATCTTTGACTTTCTGCCGCGCGAGGGAAAATATTTGATAGTTGTTCGCCCCCGGCGACTGTTCGATCATCTCGGTCAGGTTCTTGACCTTTTCCAGCGTCGCCGTGTTGAAAATATCCCCTTCGGCGACTTCGACGGACAGGAGCACGACGTTGGCGCCGCCAAAGGTCTTCCAGTACTCATTATGGACGCGAATGTAAGGATGGTCCCTCGGCAGTAGATCCGAGAAGGCCGTGTACATCTCGATCTTGAAGGAAAGATAGGCGAAAAGCAGCGTCACGGCGGTGACCACGCCCAGGATCAGGGCTCGCCTCCGAACGATGAAAAGCGCCACTTGCCTCACGGATAGCGGTTCCTGTCGCTGTCGGAGGATTGAAGCCGGATCGTCAGCCGGCTCCAGGTGTTGCCGCCGTCCTGGGTGCGCAATACCATGCCGCGGTTGCCGACCGCCAACCCGAAGCCGTCCTTGCTGAAAGCGATGGCGTTCAGGCTGACGCGGGGAATGTCGAGCGCGACGCGGCGCCACTCGCGGCCGCCGGGAGCGGCTTGCAGCAACGTCCCCCGCTCACCGACGGCCCATAGACGCTCGCCGAACTGAGCGGCCGCGAAAAGGTGATTCGCCTCGAAGGACTCCGCGGAGTTTTGCTTTCGCCGGACGATCTGCCATCCGGAGCGGCCTTGGTTTTTTAAAATCACGCCGTCGAGGCCGAAGGCCCACCCGGCCTCGGTTTGGTCGAAATGCACGGCAAACAAATTTTGACTTTCGCCGCTGGCGATCGCGACTTCCACGGGACTTGGCTGCTTGCGCCAGGTCGCGCCGCCGTCGTTGGAATGGAAAATGACGCCGAACTCGGCAGCGATCCAGCCGCGCTTGGCATCGACGAAGACGATGCTGTTCAAGGTGAGATCTTCGGGCAGCGAGTTGTCGATCCAGGTGCGCCCGCCGTCATCCGTGCGCAGTATCGTTCCCCGGCTGCCGACCGCCACCCCCTTGTGCTCGTCCAACCAGGTCAGATCGAAAAGGTGTTCATCCGTTCCCGTGGCTTGAACGCGCCAGTGGCCGCCGCCGTCGTCGGTGCGGAGCAGGGTGCCGAAGCTGCCGACGATCCACCCCCGGTCCCTGCCGAGAAAACGCGCGCGATAAAGGGCGCTGCGCGCCGGGCTCGTTTGGATTGTCCAGGTGGTGCCGCGATCCGCGGAGTGAAGAACAGTTCCGTAGTAGCCGACGATCCAGGTACGATCGCCGGCGATCTCCACGCCGTAGAAATTCTCGTTTAGGGCGGTGTGCCTCAGGCCGCCGGCCACCGGGGAGGCAAAGACCGAAGGCGCCATGGCGGCGAACAGCGCCGCGCCCCAAAGGACTAGCCAATACATGGAAAAACCGAACAGATCGGAACCCGGGCCAAAACAATTTTCTTGGCGGCAACCGGCGCTTATTCGACGGTGCCGCCGCGCATGATCCGTTGCAATGTTGCGAGGCTGAACATGCTCGCGGGGTAGCCCTGGTTATACGCCCGCGTGGCGGTGACGATGGTCGTGCGGCCGTTTTGCACGTTGTGGATGACGACATCGCCCACCGACCAGACCTCACGCCCGTCGGCGAGTTTGACCGGCGTAAAGAACCCGAATTGTTCCTTCCAGTAATCGCCTCGCCGATCCCACATCAGCGTCCAGTGGGTATCGAAGGTGACTTTATTGAGGTGCAAGAGTTTTCTCGGATAACAGTAGTTCGGATCCTTGGGCGTGATTTCGAGCACGTGGGTGTCCACCACGTGCCACTTTTCATCCAGGGGCAGGTAGTCGCCCGGGTTGCGCCGGAAGGGGAGCCGTTCCTGGCTGATGTTTGCCAGGATTTTTTTGTCGCCGAGATACTTGTAGTTAAAGTCGGTGATTTTTCCGTTGAAGCTGTTGATATCGTCGAGGTTGAATTCGCTCGGGGCCAGGGTCTGGCATCTCAACGTGGTGGTGGCGCGGCGAATTCGGCGAATGCTCGGAACGTAGATATAGAGGTCGTCCGGTTTGTTCGGGTCTTTATAGCGAATTTCGAGAGTCGTGGTTCCCGACGCGTCGCGCGGATAGCTGTCCACGCGCAACTGCATAAAGTCGATATGCTCGTAGCCTGGTATGGCGGGCCTCGGATCGAGGGAATATCGCGTGCTCGGGAAAAGAAAATAGGAAACGAGATCGGCCCGGCGCTCCGCGCCGTTCCTTTCGATCGCTACGCGAAGGATCCGGCCGCCTTCGACGGCGCCGCCGGTCTTGTAGTCGTCTCCCAGCCAGCGGTAGAAAAAGTTCCACGCCAGCTTCTGCCCGATTTGCGGATCTTTGGGTTCGATCTTCGGAAACGGTTGGCCGGCGACGTAGTTCAAGAGTTCGCCGTTGGGGCCGAGCGCCACCTTGCCGGAATATTTCTCGGTGGCCGCGACGTATTCTTTCGGCAGCTGATAAACCTTCGGCTCTTTGATCTCGAGGGTGTGGCCGGCCTTTACTCTGTTGAGAAAGTTTTCGCCGACCATGCCTTGAATTCTTTGCCAATTTTGCGGCCCGATGGTTTCGCCGGGCTTGAGGTCAGGCTCGGCGGCGCCCAGGCCGACCGGCGCGGCGAGCAGCCAGACCAGCGCCGCAAAAAGCATCCAATCGAGCGGCCGGATGGGAACCAGGGCATGCCGCCAATCCCAGAGCCGCAGATTCTTGGCAAAAAATCGCATCTTGGAAACCTCCATGGAGTTCATGACTAAAACTGATAGCGCAATTTAAGGAACACGGAATCCTTTTCGGAGAAAAAGCCCAGGGACTTGAACTTGTTGCGCCCGCCGTAGATCGCCGTCGTGAGCGTCATTTGAATTTTTTCGTTCCAGGGCGGCTGATAGGTGACCGCCGGGTTGACGACGTAGTATCCCTCAGGATCGAAGCCGACAAAAAAATCCGGCAGGATGGTGTCGCCCAGGTAGCCGGTGTTAACCCGGAAAGTAAACAAGGTCGAAACCCGATTGATTTTTGACGCGTGTCCGAAGGTGCGAATACCTTTCTCGTGATCCAAAATAATGCTCTGGAAAATTTGCAAGCTCATGCGGAAAGCGCGCCAGGGATCGTCCTGCAGGAAAGGAATAAAGGTGGATCTGTCGAAGCCGAGCGCATACCTGATGGTATGCTTCTCGACGATATTGCTCGGATACTTGCAGCTCGGACCGGCTCTGAGTCCGGTACGTGTGCCGGTGGCGCAGTTTCTCCCCGGAAACTCGCTGATGTTATAGGGTTTGTCGGGGTAAAAGGCGATCTCGCCCCGCATCGCGGATTTGATCGGAATACCCAGCGGTTCATCGATCGGGTAGTTCATATGAGCAGCGAAAATATGCGTCCGATCGTTGACCAGGTCCGCACGCACCAGGGTGGCGCCGGGAGGGCAAGCCGGTGGACCGCAAGGCACCGGCGAGCCTTTCATTTTAAAAACCATGTCGGTAGCCTGCGGATTGTAGCCCAAAATATATCCCAGACCTGCGTTCAGTGCGCCAAAGTTGTGCGTGATTCGTGTGCCGATTTTCCAGCTGTCGCCGGCGTCGGGATGATCTCTTCTGAAAGACGGAATCACAACGGGTGCAGGTCCCAGAGGGTTGGCAAACATCCGGGCGACGGGCATCCGTGTTTCGGGCCGAGCCGACCACCGGCCGAAGCGCATGTCGCCGTCGGCTCTGCCGTCACCGATGTCGTTGGTCGGCGAAAATTCGTCGACACGCAATTTTTTAGGCTCGAAGCCGGGATTGGCAAAAATTTCGAATATCGTGTTGCTTACCGGGCGCACAGTGTACAACAGCCGCACGCCCCACTGGGGCACCCGGGTTTCGTCCAGGTTGAAAAGGTTCGGCGCGGCGGGAGGCGCAAACGTGAGGTTCTGGGGATTGATTACATCTAGAAGCCTGGCCCCGTCCGTCTCGCCCCAGGAAATGAATTGCCGTCCCATTCTGATCTGCAGATGGTCGCCGGGCAGAAAATCCGCGACAGCTTCCCAGGGGACGCCTTTGTATTGGGAATAAAAATCCACCGGCAGGGGGCCGCCGCTGCCGGCCGGCTGAACCGCCGCGGCACGGCTCTTGGTCTCGGCGCTGTAACGGGGCTCGCCGACGAAACGCCAGGAGATAAAAAACCTTGCCCAATCGGCGGCTTGAATGTTGAACTCGGGCTGAAAGGTAAACCGGTTCATGATGAAGCGATTGGACGTGTTGAAGAATCGGCTGCCGCTGCTGATGGACACTCCGGTGGTGTTCTCCATGAAGCCGCCGAAGGCGACTTTTTCTTCAAAGAAACTGCGCCACCCGTCTTCCCCCGTGGATTGCGCCGAAGCCGGCGCCGAAATCAGAACAGCGACTAACGCAGTAGCCGTAAAAAATGTGCACCTATTGCGCTGCTTTCCCATGGGCTCCCCCGCTGGATGCTGATGAGTCTATGTTTTTACGATCGGTTCGTGCTAATTTTTTAAGAAATTACTTTGTGATTGGGATTGCGACCGAAAAAAGCTTCGGTAATTGTTTCGTTTATATATAAACAATCGTTATGTCAAGATTCCTGATCGCACCGATTAGTGCCGCGGTGCTGCTTGCGGCGCCATTTCTCGACCCGCGTCTGTTCGCATTGGCCTGGGTGGCTTTCGTGCCGCTGTTTTGGATTTTACAGCGCGCGCGAACCCTTCGCGGCGCGGTCTTCCATGGCTGGGTTTTGGGTTTTGTGGCTCATCTCATCGGTTTTTACTGGCTGGTTTATACGATCAGCGTTTTCGGCGGTTTTCCCTATCCGATCAGTGTCGTGATTTTTCTCGTGTACGCCGCGCTTCAAGCGGTTCAAATGGGGATTTTCGCGCTGGCGGTGCATGGCGCCGGCCTCGGCCCGTTGAAAATTTATCCCGCGCTGTTCTGGGTGCCGCTGGAATTTTTGTTTCCGCTGTTGTTCCCCTGGCATATCGCCAATTCTCAAGTGGCGTTTCTGCCATTCATCCAGACTGCCGATCTCGTCGGTCCGTACGGCGCGAGCTTTATCGTCATGTGGGCCAATGCCGCCATTTACCATCTCTGTTGGGCCCGCCGAAAGGAGGGTTTCAAAGCGTTTGTGCCGGTGGCCTATGCGGGTTTGGCGGCCGCGATCTCGGTGGTTTACGGCATCCAACGCCTCGAGAGTGTCGCCCAAGAGATGGCCGGCGCGCGGAAGATACGCGCCGCGGCGGTGCAGGGAAATGTCGATATCGACCTGAAGTGGAATCCGATTCTCGCGCAGAAAAATCTCGATCAACACCGGGAACTCAGCAACCGATTGGATGAGATCCCGCTGATTATCTGGCCCGAGTCGGCTATCGAAGCGATGATTCCCGAGCAACTGCCAGCTTTACCGCCGGAGTTTCTGCCCGCTTTTAAATCGGCGCGGACATTTTTTATTTTCGGTGCCAAAAGTTTTCGCGGCAAGCCGGGCGGCGCCGATATGAAGGCGTTCAACACCGCGTTCCTGACCGACGCCAAGGGGCGCATCCTCGCCCGCTATCACAAGCAGGTTTTGCTGGCTTTCGGCGAATACTTGCCATTCGCGAAGCTCCTGGCTTGGCTGCCGATACCCTTGGCCGACGGCTTCACGCCCGGGCCCGGGCCGGTGGCGTTTCACCTGTCCGGCGGTATCAGGGCTGCGCCGTTGATTTGCTATGAGGATCTGATGCCGGATTTGTCGCGCAAATTCGTCAGCGAAACGCGCGCCAATCTGCTGGTAAATTTGACCAACGACGCCTGGTACGGCAAAACCGTCGGTCCCTGGCAACATCTATGGCTGGCGCAGTCGCGCGCCATCGAAACCCGCCGCAGCCTCCTGAGAGTCACCAATACGGGGGTGACATCGTTTGTCAACGCCAGGGGCGAAATAGTCGAGCATTTGCCGATGTTCACCGCCGAGGTGATGCAGACCGAAGTGGAAATCCTCAACGGACGGACTTACTACGTGCGTTTCGGGGATTGGTTCGCCTGGTTGATGACCATCGCAACCCTTGGCGTTGTCCTCCTGAACTT
>CAZILB010000081.1:9300-13081 GCA_964539925.1 uncultured Syntrophobacter sp.
ATTGGTTCGCCTGGTTGATGACCATCGCAACCCTTGGCGTTGTCCTCCTGAACTTCAAGCGCCGGTTCAAGCGAGCCCAAAGTTGAGTAGTGGGTCAATTAGGGAAAGATCTCTCACTTCGTTCGAGATGACCGTTCTGTTAATTTTTTGTCATTCCGAGCGGATGCGAGGAATCTTTCCCCACCGTCCAGCGCCAAAAAAGTCGAAGTGAACCACTACCCAAAGTTGAGGGAGGCGGAACCGGCCGGAGTTATGCTCCTGTCGAACGAGGATTCTCTCCGCTTTGCGGCCCTCAACGCTCCTAAAGCCCGCGCCAGTCCGATAGATTAGTTGCCTGCCTAGCCATTTCCCTGTAATGGTAACCGCTATGGTTCAACCTGAACTCAAGCGGCAGATTGGCTTGTTCTCAGCAGTCATGCTGATTGCCGGTGACATGATCGGCACGGGGATTTTTATCTCCACCGGGGCGATCGCGGAGACGCTGCCAACGCCTGGCGGCATATTGCTCGTGTGGCTTTTTGGCGGACTGCTCGCCCTGGCCGGTGCGCTGACTTGCGCCGAATTGGCCGCGAGCATGCCTTATGCCGGCGGCGATTACATTTATATACGCGAGGCCTACGGCCGCCTCATGGGGTTTCTCTCCGGCTGGTCGTCGTTCCTTGTCACCTTTTCCGGTGCGATCGCGTTTCTCGCCGTGACATTGACGGGATTTCTGGCGTTTTTCATGCCCGCCCTGGGCTCCCAAGAGGTGATCTTTTCAATACCGCTGCCGTTTATTCCGATCCGTGCCACCCTGGGAATGTTTTTTGCCATGGCCGTTGTGCTGCTGTTGTCGGGTCTTCACTGTCTGGGTGTCAGGCAGGGAACTTTGGCCCAGAACATTCTGACGACGCTGAAAATTGGCGCGTTGCTGGGAATCATTTTGCTGGGGGTCTTTTTCGGCGAAGGCGACAGCAGCCACTTCGAGCCGCTCTTCGATTGGGAAAAAATCGGCAATTTCAGCTTATTCGGGGCGGCGTTTATTCCGGTGATCTTTGCCTACTCGGGGTGGAACGCCATCATTTATATCGCCGGCGAGGTCAAAGATCCGGACAGGAATCTGCCGCGCGCGCTCATGTGGGGCGTATCGATCGTGATGGCGCTGTATCTGGCGATTAACGCGGTTTACATCTACGCGGTTCCGGTGACCGAGATGGAGGGCGCGCTGCGCATTTCGGAAGTGGCCACCACGGCGCTGTTCGGCTACAAGACCTCGGCGTGGATCACTGCCATCATTACGGTTTCCATTCTCGGCGCGCTCAACGTGGTGACGATGATCGGGCCGCGTATTTATTACGCCATGGCCAAAGACGGCGTCTTTTTTCAGCGCCTGACCTACGTCCATCCGACCTTCGGAACACCGACCAAAGCGATCGCGCTTCAAGCGCTGTGGAGCTGCCTGTTGATTCTTACCAACACCTGGGGCACGTTGTTCACCTACGTCAGCGTGGTGATCACGCTGTTTTCCGCCTTTACCGTCGGCTCGGTGATCGTGCTGCGCTGGAAGAAACCGGAACTGCGGCGGCCCTATCGGCTCTGGGGCTATCCGATCGTCCCCATACTCTTTGTCCTCGTTCACTTTTGGATCGTCTGGGGCTCGGTGACGGAAAGACCGGCGCAGTCGTTGATCGGAATCTTCATCGTCTGCCTGGGCATCCCGGCCTACTTGATCTGGAGACGCCGGGCGCAGAACTAAGGGAGTTCGAGTTGAGGATTGAAGACCGGGAGTCAAGAGTCAGGGGTCAGAAGTCTGAGATCAGAATAATTCGGCAGGGGCTTCCGGCTCTGGCTCCTGATTGTGAAGTTCGGGCTGTGTGAAATCATGGCGGTTCGCATCAACAAAGTTTATACGCGCACCGGCGACCGCGGAATAACCGCGCTGGTCGGCGGCAAGCGGGTGGACAAGGACTCGCGCCGCATCGAGGCCTACGGTACGATCGACGAACTCAATTCGATTGTCGGCCTGGCGCGGGTGTTCAATGAGGAAAGCCTCGAAGCCGGCGAGGCCCATCGTTTCCTGGACGCTGTTTTGTGCCGCGTTCAGGACGAGCTTTTCGATATCGGCAGCGAACTGGCGACCCCGCCGGAGTTTTATCAAGAAGGCATGTACCGCGTCGGCGAAGAAGAAGTCCTGCGGCTGGAAAAATGGATCGACCATTGCCAGGAAGATCTCGAACCGCTCAAGTCGTTTATCCTGCCCGGCGGCGGGCGCATCGGCGCTTACTTGCATCAGTGCCGCACGGTATGCAGGCGGGCGGAGCGGGAGATCCTGCGGCTCTCGCGAACCGAGGAAATCAACGATCGCCTGATTAAGTACGTCAATCGCTTGAGCGATCTCTTCTTCGTATTGTCGCGCTGGATCGCCAAGCAGACCGGCGAGCCGGAATATCTCTGGCAGCGCGGACTGCAAAAGAAGTCGAAGTCTAAATAATTTTGGATTTTGGATTCTCGGAAGAGTCAAAGTATAAGTCTGACTTCGAAGGCTCAATTTCGCGATCCGACAATCTAAAATCTAAAATCCAAAATCGGAACCGGGGGAATTCATGAAATTGTTGGAGGGGAAACGGGCGGCGATTTTTGGTGTGGCCAACGATCGCAGCATCGCCTGGGCCATTGCCGAGGCGTTTCACGGCGAGGGCGCGGAGCTGGCCTTTACGTTTGCCGGCGAAATATTGGAGAAGCGCGTACGGCCGCTGGCAGAAAGCATCGGCTCGAAGATTATTCTGCCGTGCGATGTCACCAAAGACGACGAAGTCGAAAAGGTTTTCGCGACGCTGAAGCAAGAATGGGGCGGTTTGGATATATTGGTTCATGCCATCGCCTTCGCCAACAAAGAGGACCTGGCCAATCCCTACGTGCAGACCAGCCGGGCCGGTTTCCATCTCGCCATGGACGTAAGCGCCTATTCGCTCGTCGCGTTGGCGCAGCGTGCGGCGCCGCTCATGGAAGGGCGCAACGGTTCCATCGTCACGCTTACCTATATGGGCTCGGAGAAGGTGATTCCCAATTACAACGTCATGGGCGTGGCCAAGGCCGCGTTGGAGGCGAGCGTGCGCTATCTCGCCCATGATCTCGGCCCAAAGGCAATCCGCGTCAACGCGATCTCGGCGGGACCCCTCAGGACTCTTGCCGCCGCGGGAATCTCGGATTTCAAATCGATGCTGCACCACGTTGCCGAGCGCGCGCCGCTCAAGCGCAACATCGACGCCGAGGAAGTCGGCAAGACTGCGCTTTATCTGTGCAGCGGCCTGGGCAGCGCGGTGACCGGCGAAGTCCTGCACGTGGATGCCGGGTACAACGTGATGGGGATGTAGGGGCCGTGTGGAGACGGTGTGGTAATGCTACGAAATACCTGGATGTCATCCTGAGCGCGAGCGAAGGATCCGCTCGAAGCATCTGCTTTTTTCACACCATACAAAAAGCAGATGCTTCGCCTGCGGCTCAGAGTGACATTGCGACACGGCCTCGTGCGGGGGAGGACGAAGGAGATCAAATATGGACAACCGACTTTACTTCAAACAACTCGAAATCGGACCGATGCAGAATTACGTTTATCTGATCGGCTCGCTCGAGACGCGCAAAGTCGCGGTCATCGACGCGGCGTGGGAGATCGATGAGATCCTGCGCCTGGCGGCCCAGGAGGACATGGAGATCACGCATGCGCTCGTGACGCACACGCATCCCGACCACGTCGGCGGCGGATTTGCCGGCATGGCGATCGATGGCGTGACGGAGCTGCTCG
>CAZILB010000081.1:13181-17292 GCA_964539925.1 uncultured Syntrophobacter sp.
CACGTCGGCGGCGGATTTGCCGGCATGGCGATCGATGGCGTGACGGAGCTGCTCGAGAAGTGCAAAGCCAAGGTTGTCGTCCATAAAGCCGAGGCGGAGTTCATCAAGGGAGTTTCGCCTTCCGACCTGATCAAGAGCGATCACGGCGATAGCATTAACGTCGGCGGCATCGAGATCGATCTGATGCATACGCCTGGCCACACGCCCGGCTCGCAGTGTTTTCTGGTCGACAATCGGATCGTTTCAGGCGACACGCTATTTATCGACGCCTGCGGCCGCGTCGATTTCCCCGGCGGCGATGCCGAGCAGATGTATTACAGCCTGACGCAAAAACTGATGGCGCTGCCCGATGAGACGATACTTTTTCCCGGCCATAATTACGCGCCGAAGCCCCACGCCACCCTGGGCGAGCAGAAAAGCACCAATCCTTATCTGCGTTTTGCTTCGCTCAAGCAGTTCTTGGCGGCCATGGGGTAATCGCTGATCGCAAAGCGATCAGCGAATTGCACATTACAGATCTCAGATTCCAGAAGACCCCATAACGAATCCAATTGGGCATCTGAAATCTGAGATCTTCCATGCCGAGCTTGGCGAGGCTAAGGTTTGCCGACGAACTTGTTGGTCCAGAGCACCCCTTCCTCGGTGGAGGGAGCTTTCTTGGGATCCTTGACGATGCCGGCACCGATCGAAAAGTCCAGAACTTTTTTCCAACCGGCCGAGTCCATGTTGCCCCAACGCGGCATCGCGGGCTTGACCGTGTCGAAGGACAAATCGAAGACCTTCTGGTCGAGCTTGCCGGCGTCGGAAAATTTATGCGCACGCAGGGCGGACTTCGCCGCTTCGGGGTTGGTGTGAAAAAGAGCTCCCGCCCGGGAGATCGCGCGCGCCACGGCGGTGGCGATCTGGGGGTTTTTCTCGGCGTAGTCCGGCCGCGCCATCAGCACTTCGTACGGGTAATCGGTGAGTTCGGGCACCTCGCCCAGGCCGAGAGGAATAAGCACGTAGCCTTTCCCGGCGGCCTCGGTGATTTCCGCTGACGGCGGAGAAAGGGCGAAGGCATCGATGACGTTGTTGATCAGGGATGTCGGAATCTGGGGGCCTCCCAGGTACACGAACTTGAGCTTGGCAGGGTCGCCTCCGGCTTTGCTCACCAGGAACTTGAAGATTTGCTCGGAAACGGCCCCCGGACTGGTTGCGCCGATGGGCCCGAGCTGCGACAGAACTTTGAGCCGGGCATCGAGAGGGCTTTTCCGCGTCACTTTGAACTTGTCGGCGATTTCTTTGCGAACAGCCAGGCTGAGAGTCAGCGCTCGATTATGGGCCTGAATCGCCACTAAGGGAGCGCCTTCAACGTGCGCCAGCACCAAGCCCTCGGAGCTGGAGGCGCAGAAGTTCACCGAGCGGCCGACGACCGCGGTCTGGCAAGGGGAGCCGCCCCCGGCGACGGTGATTTTAGCCCGCACGCCCGCCTGTTCGAAATAATTGAGCTGCTCCGCGACCCACAACGCGGCAAAGGCCAGGTTCGATACCGCCGTGGCGATGGTCACCTCGGGCATGTCTTTTTTCTGAGCGTGCCCCTGGGGCGCCAGCGCCAGTGAAATAAACAGCGCCGCGAAGAACAGCGAAGCCGTCCGCCATTTTCCCGTTACTTTCATCTTGCTCTCTCCTTTCTATCCTTGCACCTGCACATGTTCCGACTGCGTCTGCCACCTGAGAACCCGCTTTTCCACCGTGCTGGCGATTTTGTCCATGAGGATCACCATGAACATCAGCACGATAATGCCGACGAAAACATCCGCCGTACGAAAGATTCCCGCGGAAAACCGGATGTAGAAACCGATCCCCTCGGTGGCGGCGATGAACTCACCGACGATCGCCCCGATCACCGAAAAAGGAATGCTTGTCCGGATGCCGACAAAAATGTAAGGGGAGATCGCCGGGAAGATGACGCGAAAGGTCAGGCGCCAACCGCTGACGCGCATGAGCCTGGCGAGATCGATATATTCCCGGTCCATCTGGCGCATGCCGGTATAGGTGTTAAAAAAATTAAGGAAAAAAGTCAGCAAAAAAACCACACCCACTTTCGACCAGATACCGATCCCCAGCCAGACGATAAAGAGCGGTGCCAGCGCGGTGCGGGGAATGCCGTTGAGGGCAACGATGATCGGTTCGAAAATCTCCGCCAGCAATCGGCTGCGGCCGAAGGTGTAACCGAGCGCGATTCCGGTCACCGCGCCGATCGGATATCCGATGGCAATCTCCAAAAAGGTCACCCAGGTATGCCGAAGCAAATCTCCCGCGGTGAAACCGGTGATCAAGGAGGAAAAAATGCGGCTTGGGCTGCTGATGAGGAACGGTTCGATCCATCGCCCTGAGGCGAATTCCCACAGAAACAAAAACCCGAGGATAATAGTGGTTCGGATCAGCGTTACGGTGACACCGTGCATGGACCAGGAGGCTCTCGACGGCGCGGCCGCCGCAGTGCCGGAGGAAGCAATGCGAGCGCCTTGTTGGCTGATCTCCTCCGGCATATTCATGGCCCTCTAATGGTTCCTGATGTTGAGTTCGTGGCGAAAGATGGTCCACAAGCGGCTGTAGGCTTCATCGAAGCCCGGCTGGCGGTGAATCTCGAAAATATTGCGCGGTCGCGCCATCGGCACCCGGATCACGTCTTTGACCCTGCCCGGACGATGGGTCATGACCACCACCCGATCGGCCAGGGCCACCGCTTCGACCAAATCGTGGGTGACAAAGACGATCGTCTGGCGCTTCTGCTCCCAGATTTTCAAGAGCTCGTCTTGCAGCACCATGCGGGTCTGAGCGTCCAATGGGCCGAAAGGCTCGTCCATGAGGATTACCGGCGGTTCGTAGGCCAGCGCGCGGACAATCGACGCGCGTTTGCTCATGCCGCCGGAAAGCTGCGCGGGGTAGTATTTTTCGAAGCCGCCCAGCCCCGCGAGGTTGATGAAATAGCTGACTTGTCGCTCCCGGTCCGCGCGCGAATATTGTTTCGGACTGAGGCCGAAGCCGACGTTTTCCTCGACGGTCAGCCAGGGAAAGAGCTTGCTCTCTTGGGGAACGTAGCCGACTTTGGTGTTGAGGCCCCTCACCGCTTCGCCTTGAAAAATGATCCGTCCTGACGAGCAGGGGGAAAATCCCGCGATGAGCTTCAGCAGGGTGGATTTGCCGCAGCCGCTCGGACCGACCACGGTGACGAACTCGCCGGAATGGATATCCAGTTCGATGTCGGTGAGCGCGCCCAGGTTGGTCTGGGTGGGGGTTTGAAAGATTTTGCTGACGTTTTCGACTCTGATGACCGGCCGTCTTGAGTCGGGTGCTGTTTCGGCGGCGGTTTGTGCGAGATCCGGCATGGGAATCTGTTTACCTAACCCGGCTATTTATCGATGTGCGCGCTACCTGTCAACCCACAACTCTCGCAGTCTCCTTGCTTTTCAGCCGATCCATCGGTTACCTTGCGGTCAATACATTTCACCGGGGAGGAAGCGATGAAGATCCTCAGCGAGACGATCGTCAAGAGCAATACGGGCAGGACCTTCGTGGTCAAAAAAGGCCGGATTATTCGCGTCATCGGCGAGTCCACCGCCGATTACGTGGTCTTCAACCTGCGCAACGTCAAGGAGCGCTTCGACCAGGCGCGCACCAAAGTCGATCAGGGGAAAATTTACGTGACTACGGGGGACGTGCTGATCTCCAAGTACAACAACGTCATGCAGACCATCGTCAAGGACACCTACCGCGGCACCCATGACATGGAAAAGGGCATGTGCAGCACTTCCTTCTATAAAAAGTGGGGCGACAAGATCTTTAAGATTTATGGCGGTGTATGGAAAAGACTGGGAAGAAAAAAAGTTGTCGCGCCCAAGCATGGCTGCTGGGAAAACCTCGCCGCGGCGCTCAAACCCCACGGCGTCGCCAAAGAAGACGTGCCGAGCCCGCTCAATATTTTTCAGACCATGGTGATCAACGCCAAAACCGGCACCATGCGCTACTCCATGACGCGGCCGCGGCCGGGAGGAGACATGATGGATCTGCGCTCGGAAATGGACTGTCTGGTGGGGATCAGCGCTTGTCCCGAGGGCGGGCGCGGGAA
>CAZILB010000082.1:0-3372 GCA_964539925.1 uncultured Syntrophobacter sp.
ACCCAGATCGAATCCTGGTCGCGGCAGGGTGAGACCTCGCTCAGATCGAACCGGACGGTGTAGAGCGGCTTGTGGATGCCGCGGTGGTCACGGACGTTTTCGAGAATGCCGTGGACCAGGCCGACGACGCCCCGTTTGCCGCGGATATAGCGCGGCGTGCGCGGGTTGCCGGCGGGATTGTCGGCGGCGACCATGACGGCGTCGCCGATCTTGTATTTGCTGCTCGTGTCGCCCATGACTTGCTTCAATCCGGCCGCACCCGCGGCAACTCCGGTTCGACATGCGCCGTTTCTCGCTCGCGCTGCTGCGCGGGTTCCAGGGCGTACCCGGCGCCGATCAGACTATCCACGGTAACGAGCTTCGCCAGCTCTTGCTCCGACATGCCTTCGGTGCCGGCGGGCCGCTCCGGCAATACGAAATAGCGCACGTCGGAAGTGCTGTCCCAGACTCGGACTTCTTTGTCGGCCGGAATTTCCAACTGGAACATTTCTTTGACGCAGGCGCGCGGGTTCTGCACGATGTTCGTCCGGTAGCTTTCGTGCTTGTACCACCAGGGCGTGTCGCCGAGAATGTCGTAGGGATAGCAAGAACATAGCGTGCAGACGATGACGTTGTGCACCTTGTCGGTGTTTTCGACCACGACCAGCTTGCCGACCTTGCCCTGGTGCACGCCCATCTCGCGCAGCGCTTCGCGGCCGGTCGCCAATAATCCTTCCTTGAACTCCCGGTTGTTCCACGCCCTGGCGACGATCACGCCGCCGGCCCACGGGCGCTCTTCGTGAAGCTGTTTCCAGCGTTGCTCCAATTCCGTTCGCGTCGCCCAGCCGCGCTTGATCAGCGCTTGGACGAACACCTCGAGCAACTCCTGGTAGTCGGTCAGATCCTGCTTCAGGTTCGCCATGCGCTCTTCGAGCGTGCCGTGGTGTTCTTTCTTTTTGATTTTGAAAAAGTCGTCGTAGTCGCCGCGCTCCTTGCGGTTGTCTTCGGTCACCATGTCCATGCCCTCGACCGTGCGGGCCGAAACCAGGGCGATTCCTTTGACGTACTCGTCGAGCCATTCTTCCAGATGGCGCACGCGGGCTTCGATGTTTTTCCCCCGGGGTGTACTGAATTTGAAAAAATGATCTTTTTTCTTGAGCGCGCGTCGTACCTTGAGTAAATCGTAAAATGTCACAACACCGCGGCGCAGCAAATAGATAATGCGCGGCTCGAAGCGTTTGGCCCGATAATATTCCAAATCCTCTTCGACGGCTTTGATATGCGCCAGGTAGTCATGCATATGGCCTTCGAAGGGCTTGTGGCCGTGTTTTCCCGACATCGTGATTTCTCCAGATAGCTTCGGATCAGTGCGTATTGAAAATTTCCCGGTACTCTTGGAGCTTCGCCTGGGTCGCTTCCTTCTCCGCCTCGGTCGGCCTCGCCGGATCGGCCGCCGGCGGCAGACAGCCGAACTTCATCAGGCAAGCCATCAGCACCAGCCTTGCCTTGGTCGCGGTCAAATTGCTGCCGGCGATCGCCAGCGGATCGCGCGTCGGATCGACAAAGCCGCCGGCGTTGCCGCGGCCGACTTTGACCACCGGCATGCCGCTGAAGGTCGCGCGCTTGAGCGCACTGTCCACCGCGTTGCTCATCGCGCCGAACGGCGCCGATCCTTCGGCAACGAAGCCGGCCAGCGGCGCCTCGCGCAGATTTTTCTCTATCCGCGCCAGGATATCGACTTCACCGCTGGCATCGCCCGACGTATCTTCCGGCAGATAGCGCGCGTGTTTGACAATCGTGACTTTCGGAATGGCCGTCCCCAAAAGGCAACCTTGACCGTCCTTGATCGGCACCGAAACGATTCCGACCTTTGAACCTTGAACCCTTGAACCTTGAACCTCTTTCGGCAACTGCTTCAGATTCACCGCTGAATTGTACGTATGCCGCTTCACCGGCTTGAACGTAAACTGCGGCGCGCCGGGATGTCCCATGCGTCCGATGATGCCGCCGTGCCCGCCGGTGGCAATATAGCCCCCGGGGCGGGCATCGGCCTTCTGCACATCGCGCGAAGTGAAGATCACTTCATCAAGGATCGCCACCGCGCCGACAGAGTCCTTGCCATTCTCATCCGCCCAGATGCGCGAAGTGATGTAATCGACGGAATCGACGATATTGCGGTCTCCGTCGTTGGCGATGGCGCCGTGGGGCCGCTGCGAGGAATTGCCGCAAATCGGCACTGCGGTATCGATCAGCAGATTCAGCCAATAGGTGGTCTCCTCGACGAACGGGCTGCCTTCGAGCCAGATCGCGCCGAGGTAATCTCCGCGACTGAGCGCTTCTTGCACGACGTTGGTCACCCGCGCCAGCGCCGCCATGGGCGGCTCTTTGCGCAGATAGCCCGGCCGATACGGAAAGAAATCGACGCCGCGAGTTTCGGGCGGTATGTCGCCGTCGCCGACGTCGGTGCGCTCGCCGGCACGTCGTCCCTTGACATAACCGCCCGACGGCAGCGCCCGAAAGAAATCGAATTCCGCTTTGCCGCTCAACAGGCAGCCCACGCCCTCATGGGAAATCCCCAGCCGATCGATCTCCTCGAACAAGCGCGATCCGTCAGGGAAAAACGGCACGCGGCAAAGCTCGGCGGATACATTTTTATCCGTGCCGTCCATCTCCCACGGTTGTCCGTTGGCCTGGCGTGCCATGTAAGGCAAGGGATAAAAACCGTCGTCGGGATGAAGCGTCACCTCATAGACCGGTTTGTCATCCGGCCTCCGCCGTTCGCGGTGGAAATTGCCGGCGGCATCGAGGTAGCCGTCCGGCGGCGCGTATAGCTCAGCGAAATCGCGCTCCAGCGGATGGGCGCTGAACTGTTCGATATAGACGGTCACCGGCGCCGCCAGCCGCTGCAGGCGCAAGACATCGAAGCGCATCGGCGAGCCGTCGGCGTTGGTCCGAGGCGGCAAACCGTACTTTGCGCGCGCCTTGTTGCTCGAGACCAAGGGTTCGCTATTTTGGATCGTCGCCGTCGGTCCGGAAAAGACCGCGATGCGTGGTTTTTCGTTTCCTTTTGCGGTCGCCACGAAACTCTCCGTTCACTCGATTAAATGACGCAGGGCGGGTTTCAAATCCGCCCCTACGAGACCCCGCGATCAGATCTTCGAGAATCTATTTCAACTCGTAAGGAAGCTGCTTCGGGCCGTAGCCCTGCCAGTAGCGATTCGTCGCGGGATCGTAGCGGCCCTGGAGGAAGCCGCCCGCCTTCTCCGCGCGGACGATGATCGCCACCGTTCGCTCCTCACCGCTTTGTTCGGCGTGGATTTCGTAGGGCGGCACCAGATCGATCTTGCCCGCGCCGACTTTGACGTTCACGGTTTTGCGGATTTCGGCATAATC
>CAZILB010000082.1:3472-17259 GCA_964539925.1 uncultured Syntrophobacter sp.
CGATCTTGCCCGCGCCGACTTTGACGTTCACGGTTTTGCGGATTTCGGCATAATCCGGTTTCGACCGGTCGTCGATGCGCTCGTAGCGCTCGATGGTTTCGGTGCCGTCGAGGACGCCGTAGAGCGTCCAGTTGTGCGCGTGATCGTGGATCTGCGTGCGCGCGTGCGGCGCTTTGATCAAGCCGTTGATGACAAACTTGTAGTCCGGGTCCTCGTAGAACAGCAGGTTCTCGGCCCGCTCGCCGCCTTGAGAGCAGTCCGGCCATTGCTTGGACTGTTCCTTGACCGCCGGATCGGCGAGCAGCTCTTGCAGCAGCGGCGTCATTTGCTGCCAACGTTTCGCGGCATCTTTTTCTTCGGCGTGGAGTTTGCGCGCGGCGGCGATGAATTTCTGGACGGCCGTTTGCGACATCGGAACCTCCTGAATGGGGTGCGACAATCAGCCCTATTATTAGTCCGTCTCCGAGTTGCGGGTCAAGCCGCCGGCAAAAATAAAAGGCCTCGGAAGCGTTCAAACTTCGGAAGCCCTTTAAGCGGCTATGCTTCAAAATCTTTGCGGCTTGCGCCAAGCACGCCAAGGATAGGTTGAAGTTAAGGTTGAGAAGGGCCTGCGCCTTAACCTGAACCTCAGCCTTAGCCTTGTCCTATCGCCCTTTGCGAGCTTTGCGCGAGATAAACCGCGTTTTTAGTCGGGACTTTGCCGCGCTAGTCGGAATGGGCGATTTTCCGATCAGGTGCCGTGCGCCCAGGAAGTTAAGTATTTTTGCTGCTCCTGGCTCAGGCTGTCGATGCGAATGCCCATCGAGCTGAGCTTCAACTTGGCCACCCAATTTTCGACTTCGCTCGGCACCTCGTAAACTTTCGGGGTAAGCTTGGTCCGGTTTTTCACGGCCCACTCGGAAGCCAGCGCCTGGGTCGCGAAGCTCATGTCCATCACCGATGCCGGATGGCCTTCGGCGGCTGCGAGATTGACCAGGCGCCCCTCGCCGATCAAATAAATTCGTTTGCCGCCGGGAAGAATGTAGGCATCGACGAAATTGCGCACGTTTTTCTCGACTTTGGTCGAGAGCTTTTTGAGCGCCTTCAAGTCGATTTCAATGTCGAAATGGCCCGAGTTGCAGATTACCGCGCCGTCTTTCATCGCCTGCAAATGATCCGCGCCGATGACATGCATATCGCCGGTCAGCGTGATGAACAGATCGCCGATCTTCGCCGCTTCTTTCATCGTCATAACTTCGAAGCCGTCCATGGCCGCTTCAAGGGCCCTTACCGGATCGACTTCAGTGACGATCACTTTGGCGCCCATGCCCCGGGCGCGCGAGGCGACACCCTTGCCGCACCAGCCGTAACCGGCGACGACCACCCGCTTGCCGGCGATGAGCATGTCCGTCGCGCGAATCACGCCGTCGATAGTGGATTGGCCGGTACCGTAGCGGTTGTCGAAAAGATGTTTGGTCGCGGCGTCGTTGACCGCGATGACGGGAATCTTGAGCGCGCCATCCTTTTCCAGCGCGCGCAAGCGAATAACCCCGGTGGTGGTCTCCTCCATGCTCGCCACCAGGCTTGACGCCAGATGCGCATAATCGGTGTGCAGCAACGACACCAGATCCGCGCCGTCATCCATCGTGATGACCGGCTTGTGATCGAGCGCCGCTCTCAGGTGGCGATAGTAAGTCTTATTATCTTCGCCTTTGATGGCGTAGGTCTGTATGCGGTCGTGTTTGACCAGCGACGCCGCGACATCGTCCTGAGTGGACAGCGGATTGGACGCGCAGAGCACGACGTCGGCGCCCCCGGCTTTCAACGTCTGGACGAGATTGGCGGTTTCCGCGGTGACATGCAGACAAGCCGAAAAACGCATGCCGCGCAGCGGCTTTTCCTTCTGGAAGCGCTCCTTGACCCGCCGCAACACCGGCATATCTTGACCGGCCCAGTGAATTCTCTTGCGCCCACCGTCCGCTAAACGGAGGTCCTTTACATCGAACTTTTTTCCAGCCATCGTCAACGATTCCCCTTCTTCCCCGCCGCTAAAAGTCTGAAAAATAATAAAGTTAACAAACGCATCGCCACGCGCGTGTCTGTCATCCTGAGCCACGCGAAGGATCTCGGTTGAGATTCTTCACGCCGCTACCCTGCGTTCAGAATAATAAACAATTGGAAAAGTTAATTTTTGACAAGCGCTAAGCTTTCGCCGCTGCTTTTTTCAGTTCGCCCGCCCGATCGGTTCTTTCCCAGGTGAATAGCCCCTCCTCCGGCGCGCGGCCGAAGTGGCCGTAGGCCGCCGTCGCCCGGTAAATGGGGCGCTTGAGATCGAGCGCTTGAATAATGCCTTTCGGGCTGAGATCGAAACTCTCTTGCACCAGTTCGGCGATTTTCAACTCCGGGATGACCCCGGTGCCGAAGGTGTCCACCAGCACCGACACCGGCTGCGCTACGCCGATCACGTAAGCCAGTTGAACCTCGCAGCGCTTGGCCAGTTCCGCCGCAACGATGTTCTTGGCCACGTAGCGCGCCATGTAAGCGGCGCTGCGATCGACCTTGGACGGATCCTTCCCCGAAAACGCGCCGCCGCCGTGGCGTCCCATGCCGCCATAGGTATCGACGATGATTTTTCGTCCCGTGAGGCCGCAATCACCCTGCGGCCCGCCGACCACGAAGCGTCCGGTCGGATTGATGTGAAAGACCGTGTCCTTGTCGAGGAAATCCGCGGGAATAACCGCTTTGATCACGCCGTCGATGATCGTTTCGCGCAGCTTACCGTACTCCACGTCCGGGCTGTGCTGGGTGGAGATCACCACGTTTTTGACCTTCACCGGCCTGCCGTTGCGGTATTCGACGGTCACTTGCGACTTGCTGTCGGGCCGCAGGAAATAGGCTTCACCGCCCTTGCGCACCTTGGCCAGGTAGTGAACCAGTCCGTGGGCCATCTGAATGGGAAACGGCATCAGCTCGGGTGTCTCGTCGCAAGCGTAGCCGAACATCATCCCCTGATCGCCGGCGCCTTGCTCCTTATACAGCCCCTGCCCTTCGGTCACGCCCTGGGAGATATCGGGCGATTGCGGTTCGATGGCGGTCAAAATCGCACAGGTGTTGCCGTCGAAACCCATGGCGGAGTCCGTGTAACCGATCTCCCGCACCACATCGCGAACGATTTCGGCGTAGGACACCTTGGTGGCGCTGGTGATTTCGCCGGCGACAACGACCATGCCGGTCTTGGCCAGGCTCTCGCAAGCCACCCGGCTGTTGGGATCGCCCGCAAGATGAGCGTCCAAGATGGCGTCGGATACCTGATCGCAGAGCTTGTCGGGATGGCCTTCGGAAACCGACTCGGAAGTAAACAGAAAGTCTTTACCAGCCATGAGCGCAACCTCCAGGGGGCGTTCGACATACGGAATTTTAATCGTACTTCTATAACGGATAGCCGGGGGGGATTCAACCTTACTCGGCTTCGTTGAAGCGGCTGTCGATCAGCTTTTCGATCGCCCTGACGGCCCGTTCCGCGTCCTCGCCGATCGCTTCGACCAGGAGCTTGCTGCCTTGTGTCCCCGCCAACGTAAGCACGCCCATGATGCTTCGTGCGTCGGCGCTCTGGCCATCCTTCGCCAGCGTCACCTGGGCCGAGAATTTGTTAACCGTCTGCACGAGCAATGCCGCCGCGCGCGCATGCAGGCCGAGCTTGTTTTTGATTTCGATTTTCTTGACGACTTTGGCCATCGGGTTACTTGTCGATATCGCGATGCTTGACGTGGATGCGGTAATCGCCGGCGGCGAACTTCTTTCTAAGCGCCTCCACCAAAACCACCGAGCGGTGCCGCCCTCCGGTGCAGCCCAGCGCCAGAGTCAAACTTCTCTTACCTTCGCGGTCGTAGAGCGGCAGCGTGAACTCGAGCAGCGCGTACAGGCGTTCCAAAAATAGCCCTGTTTCCTGATTTCCCAACACGAATGCATCGACCTCGCGGT
The DNA here is from genome assembly GCA_964539925.1 of uncultured Syntrophobacter sp. GTDB lineage: Bacteria > Desulfobacterota > Binatia > UBA9968 > UBA9968 > DP-20. The sequence goes on from CAZILB010000082.1 coordinate 7,433, forward strand.
CGAGGCCGCTCTTGGCGCGCAGCTCGTTGACAAAGTAAGGATTGGGCAAAAAGCGCACGTCGAGGATCATATCGCTGTCATGGGGAATGCCGTACTTGTAGCCGAAAGAGGTGAAAAACAACGCCAAACGGCGCGCTGAAGGCGCCTCGCAAAACTGTTGCTCCATTTCCCGCTTGAGCTGGTGCACGTTGAAATCGCTGGTGTCGATCACTTTGTCGGCGAGGGCTCGGATCGATTCCAGTGCTTTGCGCTCGCGCGCGATGCCCTCTTGAACGGAATCCTGCCCGGCCAGAGGATGCGGCCGACGGGTCTCGCTGAAACGCCGCAAGAGAACTTCATCGGCGGCGTCGAAGAACAAGATCTGGACGTGATGGCCGGCCGCCCTTACGCCCGCCAACACCTGCGGCAACGCCTGCAAAAACTGGCCGCCGCGCAGGTCGACGCCGAGCGCGATGCGCCGGAGTTCTTCCTGGTAGCCGTGGCAGAGATCGATAAATTTCGGGATGAGCAACGCGGGAAGATTATCGACGCAGAAAAACCCGTTATCTTCCAGCGCCCGGATCGCGGAGCTTCTTCCCGAGCCGGAAAGGCCGGTGACGATGGTAATATCGAGCGCGTCCGTCATGGAAATTCAAAACTTCTCATCCTCTTCGGCGATCATGTGAAACAACTCTTGCGCATCTTGCGCCGCCATCAAGCGGCGGCGAAACCCTTCCTCTTTGAGCAATCGAGAAATCCGCGCCAGCGCCTTGAGATGGTCCGCGGCGGCGTTCTCGGGCGCGATCAGGGCAAAAAACAGATGAGTCGGCGCACCGTCCAGGGAAGCAAAATCGACGCCCTGGGGGCTGCGCGCAAAAACACCCAGCACCCGATCGATGCCGGAAAGCTTGCCGTGCGGAATCGCGACCCCTTCGCCGATGGCGGTGGTGCTGATTCTTTCCCGCTCCAAAAGCACGTCTAGAACCTTTTTTTCGTTTAAGCCGCCGTGATGAACCGTCAACGCATGCGCCAGCTCTTCGAGCACGGCGTTTTTCTCGCCATGGCGCAGCGCCGGGATGATCATGCGGACGTCGATGAAATCGGTAATTTTCACGCTTTTGACTTTCTTTTGGACTTGGCGGTTTTCCTTTGGCTGCCCGGCTGATAGCGAATGGCGCAGCAGGCCTTCCAGAGTCTTTGATTCTATTTCGGGTTCTGTAACACGCGCATCAGGACCCCGGTCGGCCGGCGAATCTCCCGCAATTCTATTTTCGCAGAAACGGCTGGCGGCGCTTTGAAGAAGGAAGAATCCGCATCGCCTCGCGATATTTCGCCACGGTGCGCCGGGCGATGTCAATCGAGTCGCTCGATAACATGGCCGCGATATGCTGATCGCTGAAAGGCTTGCGCAGGTCCTCGGCGGCGATGATACTGCGAATCTTTTCCTTCACGCTTTCGCTGGCTACGTCTTCGCCGTTGTCGGCTCTCAGGCCGCTCTGGAAAAAGAACTTGAGCTCGAAAAGTCCCTGCGGCGTATGGACGTATTTATTGGCGGTGGCGCGGCTCACCGTCGATTCGTGCATGTGGATGTCTTCGGCCACGTCGCGCAGCACCATCGGCTTTAAATGGCTTACCCCATGGTCGAGAAATTCGCGCTGAAACTTGAATATGCTCTGGGTCACCCGATAAAGGGTCTGCTGGCGCTGCTGGATGCTCTTGATCAGCCAGGTCGCCGCGCGCACTTTTTCCTGCAGATACTGGCGCGCTTGCTCTTCCTCCGGCCCTTCCTGCCCGGCCATGCGCCGGTAAAGCGAGCTCACCCGAAGCCGGGGCACCCCGTCGTCATTTAAATATATGATGAATTCGCCGTCGACCTTCTCAACGAATACATCGGGCAAAACCGTGCGCACCTCCTCTTGCTCGTAACCGCGCGACGGCTTGGGTTCGAGGGACTCGATCAGATGGACTGCGGCGGCGATATCGTCGATGTGGACACCCAGATCTTTGGCCAGCTTCTCGTAGCGCTTGGATTCGAGAAATCCCATGTAGTCGGCGACCATGCGCGCCGCCAAAGTACCGCTCAATTGCAGGTTTTCAAGCTGGATCAACAAACATTCCCTCAAGTCGCGGGCCGCCACCCCCACCGGATCGAAAAACTGGATGCGTTTGAGCACCGATTCGACTTCTTCGGAAGCCGCCGACAGGGCGCTGCAAATCTCCTCCACGCTCAGCGCCAGGTAGCCGTTTTCATTGAGATTCTGAATGATATAAAGACCGATCCCCGATTCTTTCTCGGAGATCTTGGAGAGGCGCAACTGCCAGATCAAATGATCTTCCAATGAGGTCTTCTTCGTCAGACTGTTTTCCCACGAGGGCGGCCCGTCGCCATCCTCTGAGATCGCCTCCGCGGTCAACGAGCCATGCATCGAGTTGGAATGGCTGTCGAGGTATTCTTGCCAATCGAGCGTGCCGATCTTGTCGACGGTGGACGGCTCACGGTTGGGAACTAACTCCTCGACGGCGCTCACCGCTTCTCCCGGGGCCTCGGACCGAGGCGCATCGCCGCCTTCGGGCTCCTCGGTTGATCCCTCCTCCAGAGCGGGGTTTTCCTGAAGCTCCTTGACAACCATCTCCTCCAATTCCACCCTGGAGAGCTGCAGCAGTTTGATCGCCTGCTGCAGTTGCGGCGTCATGACCAATTGTTGAGCGAGCTTTTGAACGGGTCGGATCTCAAGAGCCATAACTAAAACTTAAAATCTTCTCCCAAGTAAAATTTTCGCGCTTTCGCGCTCGCCGCGATGTTCTGCGGCGTGCCTTCTTCAAGGATCGTGCCCTCGTTGACGATATACGCCCGGTCGCATATGCCCAGGGTTTCCCGCACGTTGTGATCGGTGATGAGAATCCCGATGCCGCCGCGGGTAAGCCGGCGCACTATTTTTTGAATCTCCGCTACGGCAATCGGATCGATGCCGGTGAACGGTTCGTCAAGCAATAGAAAAAACGGCGAAAGAACCAGCGCCCGGGCGATCTCCACGCGGCGCCGTTCGCCGCCTGAAAGCGTAAATGCCTTGTGTTTCGCCAGGTGGCTGACGCCGAGCATTTTCATCAACGCGTCGGCCCGCTCCTGCTGGTCGGTACCGCTGAGATCGAGCGTTTGCAAAATCGCCCGCAAATTATCCTGCACCGTGAGCCGGCGGAAAACCGACGATTCCTGAGGCAGGTAACTGATACCCGCCCGCGCTCTTTGATAAATCGGCGCCTCGGTCAGATTGTCATCGTTGAGCAGCACTTTTCCTTCGTCGGGCTGAACCAACCCGACCATCATGTGAAACGTCGTCGTCTTGCCGGCGCCGTTTGGACCGAGCAGTCCGACGACCTCTCCTCCATGGACTTCCAGGTTTATACCGTTCACTACGCGCCGCCCACTGTAAGCTTTCGCAATGGATTCCGCCTTTAGGACGCTCATTTTTCCTTGGCGTCCCCCCGGCTTTGCAACTCTTCTGGAAAAATCGTCGCCTGAACGCGAATCTTGCCGTCCCCTTCGGCGACCGCTTTATCTTGTTCAATGTAGTAAACGACCTTGGAGCCGCTGACCTGATTGTTGCCTTGGCGCATTACCGGATTACCGGTCAAGGTGACGGTCTTGGCCTTGTCGTCAAAGACCGCCTTTTCGCCCGTGGCGGTTCTTGTGCCCTGAGTGACGTTGACTTTTCCGTCCGCGACGATTTGTGTCATCTGTTTCAACTCAATGTCGTAATAGGCTTTAAGAGTCTCGCTGCGCATGGTCATGTCGGCCTGGACTGCAACCACCCGGCCTTTGTAGGTGATCGTATTTTGCTTCTGGTCGACCTCCATCCAATCCGCCGTTATGTAGATGGGATCCTTCTTGTTAAGTTCGAAGCCGCCGCCTTTCTTTGTCTCTTCTTTCTCCGGCGCACTGGCACGGGCGGCCAAAGCCGGTGCAGCCGAAATCAACAGAGCAAGAATGAGACCGCTGAATGAAATCGGCGTCATCTCATCCCCCGATCCTTGAGGGCGAACTTGACTTGGTCTTTCTATCGGACAGCTTATTCGGCTCGAGTTTGGTTTTCACGTTATTGACCAGGCGGATTTTCTTTGATTCCAGCTCAACCTCCATTCTCGACCCTTCCAATTCAAATCCGTCGCCAACCACCTTGGTCCGGGTTGGAAGTACAATCTGGTCCTTGGCCGGGAGATAACTCGCCTCCTCCGATTGCAGCACAAACCCCTGAAAGTTAACACGAATACCGCCGCTGAGAACGAGCTTCTCCAACTCCTTATCATTGAGATAAATACGCGCTTCGTCGCCGTAGGTTTCCGCAGTCTCGCCTTTCTTGTCGTAGTAATAGAATCTCGGCTTCTTAATTACGGCTTCCTTTTGATCTCTAAAATACTGCGCCTCGTCGCCAAAAAGCTCCCACACTTTGCGACCGTCTTCAATTTTGGCGCGATGAAAATCTTTAAGATGCAGCGCGGATTCAGGAAGGTAGTCCAACACCTTGAGGGGATTTTTTTTGATCTCCTGCTTCATGCTTTGCACGGTGTCGGTAACTTTGTAGGCCACCCCGCCCAGTGAAGCCAGGATCGTCAGCAGCAGGATGAATCGTCTGGTTTTACGCATATCGGTTCACTACTCGTGTGCAAAAATACCACTCTTCTCTGGCTCTGTAAAGCTTTAGGCACGAAATTTGCTTTTAAATCCTCCTCGCGGACTAACGTGGCACAGATGCGTACGTTTTTACCGAACTCGACCATTTCCCGTGCGCTTTGAGGATCAACTCCGCGACCTCTCTTACCGCGCCGTAGCCCCCGCCCATTTCCGTAATTAAATCGACGAAGGGAGCAAGCCCAGGCCAGCTATCCTTTACCGCTACAGCCAAGCCCACCTTTCTAAGAATTGGCAAATCTATAATATCGTCGCCCATGTACGCGACCTGCTCGTCGCTCAGCTGGATTCTTGATTTGATCTCGGCGTAGGCAGCGAGCTTGTCTTCTGCGCCTTGCCGGACGATCTCGATCCCCAATTCTTGAGCTCGGTGTTTCACGACCTTCGACACACGACCGGTGATGATGCCAACCTCGACGCCCGAGCGTCTGAGCAGGGTAATTCCCTGGCCGTCGCGCACGTGAAACTGCTTGGTCTCAACACCTCGGTCGTCGATGATAATGCGGCCGTCGGTCAGCACCCCGTCCACGTCGAGCAGCAGCAGACGAATTTTTTTGGCCTTGCGGCGCACTGCAGCGGAAATTCGTTTCACGGCGGGAACTACAGACCGGCTTTGACAAGATCGTGGAGATGGACCACGCCGCGAGGTTCTCTGCTGACCTGGTCCACAACAAAAAGAGACGTGATCGAGTATCGCTCCATCGTGCTCATGGCTTCCGTGGCCATGCTCTCGGCCGCGATCGTCTTGGGATTCCGTGTCATCAAGTCCTTGGACGTTAGCTCGAGGATTTGCCCTCTGCGCTCCAGACCTCGCCTTATGTCGCCGTCCGTGATGATGCCGACCAGCTTGCCTTCGGCGTCGATCACGCCGGTGACGCCCAGCCGTTTTGCGGTGATTTCGAACAGCGCGTCCTTGATCAGCGTGTCCTGCTCAACCAATGGCAATTGGTCGCCGCGATACATCAAGTCTTCGACGCGGAGCAGCAGCCGGCGACCCAAAATGCCGCCCGGGTGGCGCGACGCAAAGTCGTCCTCTTTGAAACCCCTTTCTTCGAGCAAAACGACGGCAAGAGCATCGCCCATGGCCAGGGCTGCGGTCGTGCTCGTGGTTGGCGCCAGCGCGAGCGCGCCGGCCTCTTCTTTGACCGCAACGTTCAAAACCACATCGCCGGCCTTCGCCAGAGTGGAATCAGGATTGCCGGTCATGACAATCAACTTGAGCCGATTACGCTTGAAATGGGCAAGTAGCTTCAAGATCTCTTCGGTCTCGCCGCTGTTGGACACCGCAAGAATCACATCGCCTTCCATGACCATACCGAGATCGCCGTGCAGCGCATCGGCGGAATGAAGGAAGAAAGCCGGCGTGCCGGTGCTCGCCAGCGTCGCGGCGATTTTGCGGCAAATAAGGCCGGATTTGCCCATTCCCGTCACGACCACCTTGCCGCGGCAGTGGCGCATGAGTGCCACTGCTCGAACGAAGTTATCGTCGAGACGCTCGATCGTCGAGACAATCCCGTCGGCTTCGAGGCGCAAAATCTCGGCGGCGCGCTTGAGCAGGATTTCAGGCGTCACGGGGCTCGCGTCCCTTGACGATCTCGTCGATCGCTTTGACGGTCCTTAACACGCTTTCGAAGTTTGCCAGCGCCAGGGAGTTGGGCCCGTCACTCAGCGCATGGTCCGGATCTTCATGGACTTCCATAAACAGCGCGTCGATCCCGGCGGCGACGCCAGCGCGCGCCAGTGCGGGAATGTACTGGCGCTCGCCGCCCGAAGCATTGCCGAGCCCGCCGGGGAGCTGGAGGCTATGGGTCGCATCGAAAACCACGGGATAGCCGAACCCGCCCATGACCACCAGCGAACGCATGTCGGAAACGAGATTGTTGTAACCAAACGACGCGCCCCTCTCGGTCAAAAGAATTTGCTCGTTGCCGGCGGAACGAATTTTTTCGACCACATTGAGCATATCCCAGGGCGCGAGGAATTGGCCTTTTTTTACATTGACGACCCTGCCGGATTTGGCCACCGCGACAACGAAGTCGGTCTGGCGGCACAGAAACGCCGGGATCTGCAAAATATCGACGACTTCCTTTGCCGCGGCGATCTGGTCGATCTCGTGCACGTCAGTGAGTATCGGCACACCGGCCCGGCGCTTTACCTCGGCGAGAATCTCCATCCCCTTTTCCAACCCCGGACCGCGAAAAGCGTTGACCGAGGAGCGATTGGCTTTGTCGTAAGAAGACTTGAAAATATACGGGACGCCGACGCGGTCGGCTCTTTCCTTGAGGGCCGCAGCGTGCCTGAGCGCCGACTCCCGGCTCTCGATCACGCAGGGGCCGGCAATCACGGCGAGGGGACGGCCGCCGCCGATTTCGACAGCGCCGACTCTGATCAGTTTCGCAGCCATGGCAAACCGGCAATAGGAAGGCTCAAGGGCGCACCACTTTCATCCGCGGCGCCTCGCGCACGGCTTTGCGGTGCTCAAGCGCCGCTTCGATAAAGCCGCGGAAAAGCGGGTGGCAATCCATCGGCCGGGATTTGAATTCCGGATGGAACTGGCAACCGAGAAACCACGGGTGGCCTTTGAGCTCGATGATCTCGACCAGATTGCTATCCGGAGACAGGCCGCTCAAGACCATTCCCTTGGCGCCAAACTCGGCGCGATAGGTATTGTTGAATTCGTAGCGGTGGCGGTGGCGCTCGGAGATTTTTTCCCGGCCGTAGAGCTTGGCCGCCAGGGTTTCATTCTGCAGGATGCAGGGGTAGGCCCCCAGGCGCATGGTGCCGCCCTTGGCGTCGATCGCCTTTTGCTCCGCCATCAAATGAATGACCGGATGGGGGGTCTGGAGATCGAACTCGCTCGAATTGGCGCCGTCCAAATCGCACATGTTGCGGGCAAACTCGACCACGGCCATCTGCATGCCGAGGCAGATGCCGAAGAAAGGCATATGATTCTCCCGCGCGTAGCGGATGGCAGTGATTTTGCCCTCGCTGCCCCGGTCGCCGAATCCGCCGGGAATGAGAATGCCGTCGGCCTGCTTCAGCCAGGCGTCGGCGCCGTCCTGTTCGATCTTCTCCGCCTCGATGCAATCGATCTCCACGCGCGCTTCATTGGCGATGCCGCCGTGCACCAGCGCCTCCAGCAAACTCTTGTAGGACTCTTTGAGGCTCATGTACTTGCCGACCACGGCAATGCGCGTCGAGTCCTTCGGGCTCTTGAGCACCTGGACGATTTTCTCCCACCTGTCCAGATGGGGCGCACCGGTCCAGATATTGAGCTTTTCGACGACGCGCTCGTCCAGCCCTTCTTCATGAAAGACCAGCGGCACTTCGTAAATCCATTCGACGTCTTTGGCGGTAATAACCGCGTTTTCGGCGACGTTACAGAAATGGGCAATCTTGGTTTTGATCTTCTTATCGAGGTAGCGATCCGTGCGGCAGAGCAAGATGTCGGGTTGAATTCCCAGACCGGTCAGCTCTTTGACGCTGTGCTGCGTCGGCTTGGTCTTGAGCTCGCCGCCGCCGGTAATATAGGGGACCAGCGTCAGATGAATATAGAGAACGTTTTCCCGGCCCCAATCCCACGCGATCTGGCGTACCGCTTCGAGAAACGGCAGGCCTTCGATATCGCCGACCGTGCCGCCGACTTCGCCGATGGCGATATCGTAGCCTTCGGCCGCCGCAAGAATCCGCCGCTTGATCTCGTCGGTGATATGCGGAATGACCTGCACCGTGCCGCCGAGGTAATCGCCGCGCCGCTCTTTGGCGATCACGGTCTCGTAAATTTGCCCGGTGGTGCAGTTGTTCTTGCGCCCCATGGGCGTGGAGACGTAGCGTTCATAGTGGCCGAGATCGAGATCGGTCTCAGCGCCGTCATCGGTGACGAACACTTCGCCATGCTGGTACGGGCTCATGGTTCCGGGATCGACGTTGATATAGGGGTCCATCTTGAGCATCGTGATCTTGAGGCCTCGGCTTTCCAGCAGTGCGCCGATGGAGGCGGCGGCCAGGCCTTTGCCCAGCGAAGAAACGACGCCGCCGGTGACAAAAATAAATTTGGTTTTGACTATCGCCATGGCTTCCTTTCAGCCGCGCTGCCCGTTCCAATGGCGCTCGGCCTTTTTCAAGTCCTCCGGCGTATCGACTTCCACCGATCCCTCCTCAACTTCCGCGACGTAAATCCGATAACCGTTTTCGAGCGCCCGGAGCTGTTCCAGGCCCTCGATCCGCTCCAGCACTGTCGGTCGAAGCCGAGCGAATTTGAGCAAAAAATCCCGGCGGTAAACGTAGAGGCCGAGATGGCGATAGCCCCACAGCCGCGGTTTGCCCTGCGCCGAGATTTTAGCGCCTTTTGGATCGACCGCCCTGTGGCGGTAGTACGGGATCGGCGCGCGCGAAAAATAGAGCGCGAATCCGGCGCGATCCGTCAGCACTTTAACGACGTTCGGATTGCGCCATTCTTTTTCAACGTTGATCGGTGTGCTTACCGTTGCCATGGGAATCTTTAGGTCCCGGCTGAGCGGCTTAATGGCGCGCGCGATCGTTTCCGACTGAATGAACGGCAAATCGCCTTGAATATTCACCAGGCAGTCCGCATTGACCTTTTTCGCCACCTCCGCCAAGCGGTCCGTGCCGCTGGCATGATCGGGCGAGGTCATCATGACTTCGCCGCCGAAGCCGCGCACCGCGGCTTCGATGCGGCGGTCGTCCGTGGCGACCAATACTCGGTCCAGCGCCCGCGCCCTGGAGGCGCTTTCATAAACATGCTGGATCATCGGTTTGCCGCCGATGTCGGCCAACGGCTTTCCCGGCAGACGGGTTGAACCAAAGCGCGCCGGAATAATCGCCACGACGCTCATCGGCTCACGTCGTCAGACTCGCGCCCACTGTGAAACGAAAGGTCAAAGTCGCGTTCTCGCCCCAAAAATAAAAAGCCGTAATGGCTTTCCGGGAAAGCGCATTACGGAGTTTAAATATACGCCGGCATAAAAAAGCTGTCAACGAGAATATCCGCGTGCAATGCCGAGGCACGCCGACTTTGGACCTCATTCCTGCCGAAACGCACTCGCGCTGCGAAGCTGTAGCAAGGGGCGGGTTTCAAACCCGCCCCTACGTCGGATGAACCAAAAGTGAAACGCTTCGGCCGTCCGAAGAAATCGCGGCT